>DDWC01000100.1 GCA_002345475.1 Firmicutes bacterium UBA2296 | reverse complement strand
TACCCTCCTCTGGGACAGACATACAGGGCAGCCGGTTCACAACGCCATCGTCTGGCTGTGCCGAAGGACCGCCGCCCGCTGTGAGGCTCTCAAGAACACAGCCTGGAACGAAAAGATCAGGAACAAGACGGGACTGGTACCGGACGCATATTTCTCAGCCACCAAGCTGGAATGGCTCCTCAAAAATATCCCAGGGGTACGGGAAAGAGCTTCCAGAGGAGATCTGCTGTTTGGAACCGTTGACAGCTGGCTCATGTGGAACCTGAGCGGCGGCCGCATACATGTCACTGATTACTCCAACGCTTCGCGCACCATGCTGTATAACATACATGAGCTCTGCTGGGACGAAGAGCTGCTGGATCTGTTTGGCATACCGCGGGGCCTGCTGCCTGAGGTGCGGGACTCAGCCGAGGTATATGGGTCAACCGAGCCTGCATTGCTGGGTTCCCCCATTCCTCTGGCCGGCATGGCCGGAGATCAGCAGGCCGCCCTGTTTGGGCAATGTGGCTTTGCGCCTGGTATGGCAAAGAACACCTACGGTACGGGTTGCTTTATGCTGATGAACACCGGAGCGGATCCAGTTACGTCAAGTCACGGTCTGCTGACCACAATTGCCTGGGGTCTTGCCGGCCAGGTTACCTACGCCCTAGAGGGCAGTGTTTTCGTTGCCGGCGCGGCGGTGCAGTGGCTGAGGGATGAACTTGGCATTATCAAGGATGCCGCTGAGACGGAGTCTCTGGCCGCTTCCCTTGCGAGCAACGAGGGCGTCTACCTGGTCCCTGCCTTTGTCGGACTTGGGGCTCCCTACTGGGAGAGCAGCGTAAGGGGTGCGCTGGTCGGATTAACCCGCGGCACCGGCAAGGCTCATCTTGCCAGGGCCGCACTGGAGTCAATCGCGTATCAAACTCGTGACGTGCTGGACGCCATGACAGCCGACTCCGGCATCACCCTGCGCACCCTGAGAGTAGACGGTGGCGCCTCGACAAACAATTTCCTTATGCAGTTCCAGTCTGATATCCTGCAGGTTCCTGTGGAAAGGCCACTGGTCACCGAGACCACCGCGCTTGGCGCCGCCTACCTGGCCGGACTGGCCACCGGCTTCTGGGCGTCCCAGGAGGACTTAGCCAGGCAGTGGTCCCGGGGCGACCTCATGGAACCGGCAGTGGCCAGAATTGAGGCTGAAGAACTCTACCGAGCCTGGCAAAGGACGGTAGCACAGTTGTTGCTGTAGGAACATTCGGAAGGAGCGATAGACGATGCGAGTAGTTGTAGTCAATGGAAGCCCCCGAGCAGATGGTAACACCAACAAGGCGATGGAGTTGATCATTCAGGCCGCGAAATCGAAAACCCACACACTTGAGATTAATCGGTACCATCTGGATGCCCTTTCACTGAAGGGTTGCCAGGGCTGCATGATGTGCAAGGAGCCTGGAGTTAAGATGTGTATTATCGAGGATGACGGCCAGGCACTACTCCGTGACATGTTTGAAGCCGACGCCTGGATACTGGGGACTCCGGTATACATGGGACATATTACGGGGCAGATGAAGCTTTTGCTTGACCGAACGTATGGATACCTGGCGCCCGGTTTTGTCCTTAAACTGCCCGCGGGCAAGCGAGGTGTGGCGGTAATCACCCAGGGGCGCCGTGAGCCCGACGCATACCGCAACGTCATCGAGTTCTTCTCGTCAATGTTCGAGCGACGTCAGTTTGCGTCTGGTGAGTGCATGGTTGTCACCGGCACCGATGGCAGAGCCTGTGGTGACATAGCGTTTGCTTCCGAGGTGCTTGCTACCGCCTCTGCGGCGGGTGAAGCCCTGACTGGCAGTTAGCAGAGATCTGCAGAAACACAGCTTTACAAGAAGAGATCCTGCCCCCATCAAGGGTACAGGATCTCTTCTTCTCGCTACTGCTTGGTACTTACATTCACGTCGTTTAGCCTGACGTACGGGAAGAGGTTGTTGCCGTGCCATACCTGTTCGCGGCTGAGACTGTGCAACTGCTCAGCTAAGGCTTTAAAGACGTTTACCGAGAACATGGCGTCCTTGATGCGTCCCACCAGGCGCCCCTTCTCTATTTTGTATCCCAGAGAAATGTTGCCGCTGACCTGTCCACCGTAGGGGTTCCCGGCCCAGGCGCCCATGGTCATATCTATCAGGACACCTTCTTCGATGTCTTTGAGCATATCGGTGTAGGCCAGGTCTCCGGGGGCAAGCACTACGTTGTTGGCGGCCGGTCCATTGAGGCCTCCGTTACCGGTGGGTGCCATTTTCAGTTCGGCTGCAGACTGCAGATCGAGGAGGAAAGAGTGTACCACGCCCTTGTCGACAAGAGCATGGGGCCGAGTGGCGATTCCTTCGCGGTCAAAAGACCGGCTGCCCACGGCTCCGTCTATATGAGCGTCGTCCCGCAATGAAATGCGTGGATCAAACACCAGGTCCCCCAGGCGAGACTTGAGCGGGGATACCCCCTGGGACACAGCCTTGCCGTTGAGGCAGGCCAGTAAAGGGTTAATCAGACAGCTAACCTCCCGAGGCGCGAATATTACCGGGTACTGTCCCGAAGCCAGGGCCACGTTGTTGCGGGCCAGGCGGAAGGATTCGATGACATTGTGCTTCATCTGTTCTGTATCCTTCAGCAAGGAGGTTCCCGCCAGCTGATCATAGATGAACAGAAAACCGTCATCGTTAACCAGTTCGCCGCCAAAGTACATGCTCCACTGGGTCATTCTTTCAGAGCCGCTAAAACCAGCGGAGTTGCCCAGTGCGTATTCAACAACCGCTTTGGACACTCCGGCCATGGCCATTATACCCGGGTCGAACCGGTTCAGTGCCGAGACCATATCGGAGGCCAGAGATAGCATCTCTGCCTCGGTCACCGACTCCACCCGCGGGTCGAACAGACCTGGCTTAGCCAGTTCAGAAGCCCCTTGCCACTTGTAGTCAACCGGGCTGCCAAAGGCCACCGTGTCGGCGGCGTAGCGCAGCAAATCGTCATCACTACCAGGCTTGCTGGATTGAGCCGATCCCATCTTGCCGTCCTTGATCAGGCGCAGGGTCTGGGCGTGACTTTCAGAGCGAGAAATGTCCTTTAGTTTGTTGGCCTGAAAGGTAACCGACTGTTCCTCTGACGTCTGGGTAAACAGCTCGGCCTGGTCGGCCAGGCCGGCAGCTTTGCTAAGTAAGTCTTTCATCACTTGGCACCTCCGATGACCACATTCTGAATTCTGATATGCGGGGCACCGTCAGCGGTGGGCAACGGCCCCTGCGCCCACTTGCCGCATCCTCCGGCCATGTTGACCAGCCTGAAGTCGTTGCCGATCATATCTATGTTCTCCAGCGTGGTGAAAACATTACCCGTCAGGGTGACGTCCTTGACCAACTCGGCAATCTTGCCGTCTCTGATCATGTAGCCGTGCCCGGCGGTAAAAGTAAACATCTCGCCGTTGGTTTCACCGCCATAGCCGGAGCGGGCGTAGACACCAAGCTTGATGTCCTTAATCATGTCGTCAAAGGTGCTGGTCCCGTTCTCTATGGCCGTGGCGCGCATACGCACGATAGGCGGGAAGCGGTAGTCCATGGCGCGGGCCGACCCGGTGGGTTTTTCACCCATGCGTGCGGCACTCTCTCGCGAGTGCAGACGACCCACCAGGATACCCTCCTTAATCAAATATGTCTTCTCTGTGGCGACTCCTTCGTCGTCGTACTTGGACATGCCGCGGTTGCCGGCGGGCAGCCCCGTGTCGTAGATGTTCAGTATGTCTTTACCAAACCTCTTGCCCAGTGTCATGATACGCCGCATTTCTGGGTTGTCCTTGATATCATCGGCTTCACTGAGATGGCCAAAGGCTTCATGGACGAACAAACCGGCCATCTCCGGATCGAGGACTACGGTGTACTCGCCCCCTTTGACGGTAGGGGCGTCAAGCAGGTCTACGGCCAACTGACAAGCCTTGCGCAAGTCGTCGTGCCTGTCCAGTACGCACGAGAAATCGTCGTTGCTGCCGGTGCCTATGCCCTCCTGCACTGTCACATCACCGCGGGTAGCAATGGCACGCATATTGCAGCCGATATCGACTTTTTCCTGATAAATGTAGCTTCCTTCGGTGTTAGCGAAGTACAGATCGGTGTGGCGGTCGAAATACGTGATCTGAGAACTGGTGATGCTTTCGTGGAAGTTCATGATTAGATCATTATAGCCGGCAAACAGCTCTATCTTTTCGGCCAGCGAGACGTCTCGGGGATCCTTCTTTATTTCCGCTTTCACTTCTTCTACGATAACAGTCACCGGCGCCAGAGCACTCTCTTCCTGCTTCTGGCTGCCTATCAGCGCCGCCTGACGACAAGCTGCCTGTACCTTTTCATTGAGGTCGTCCATGGAGTTAAACGACACAAAACCCCAGCCCCCGTTTACCAGAGCGCGGACATTGCCACCGTAGCTTATGTTTTGACTTAGCTTGTCCAGCGACTTGCCGCGGAAAGACAGAGCCGTGGCATGGGTTTCTTCTACCCGTATCTCACAGTAATCCGCTTTGGCCCAGGCCAGAGCATCTTTGAGTTTTGCTTGCATCCTATTTCCTCCCATCGCACTTAACTACCTCTGTTAGTTTATACATCGGCGGGCCAAATGCCTGCCGGGAAACATCAATCCGTTGATCAAAAAACACAAAACATGAATCATATGGGGCGAGGGGACGTTGGGCGCATTCAGCATTAAGCGAGGGTTAGGCATTAGACTTGAGACGTTAGACGGGTTAAGCGCTTGGAGTCTGGCGCTTGGTGAATGGTCAAGACATAGATAACATCCTGTCTCGTTATTACAAGCAAAAAGACTCTGGCGTGCATCAAAGTGCCGGAGTCTTGCTTGTTAATGGAGTGTTCTCAAGTCCTTCGTTTTTTCGTTCCTCGTTCTTAGTTACATGCCCCTGGCAAAACCGAGGGGAAGCCGACTCAAAATCAGCACCAGAGACTGGTGACAGGTAGGAGTTGTAGCGGCGGCGATACCCTGGCTCGCGGGTAGGTAAGCATTCAGCATTCAGCATTCAGCAATTAGCGAGGTGTGGTGCGGAGAGCGCCAGATCCCCTGTGGTGCCAGTGTCCTCGTCAGTGGTTTCGGGGGCCCGCACTCCCAGTCTTCCATATTTGCTGGCGGCTGGCAGCTGGAGCCTGGCGGCCAAACTTCATCAGTCTGTCGTACTCCTTCTGGCGGCCGGAGCCTGGCAGCTACTTCCTTCTGAATTTGGCCGTAAAGTGCCGCAGGATGGGCGTTTCATAGATCATTTCCAGACCTCTGATCTCCTCCCGACGCTCGTATACGTTAGCGCAGGCCACGGCGATTACGTCCATGTGTCTGTTGGTGTACACACGGCGGGGTATGGTCAGCCTGAGCATCTCCAGCTTGGGGTAGTCATGATCTCCGGTCTGCGGATTTCGCCCTGCCAAAGCAGTACCGATTTCAACCCCGCGAACTCCGCCTTCTACGTATAGTTCCACCCCAAGTGCCTGTGCCGGGAACTGAGATTGTGGAATATGGGGCAGGAACCTGGTGGCGTCCAGATAAACGGCGTGGCCCCCAGCCGGTTCGATGATTGGCACTCCGAAGGAGAGCAACTGGTCGGCCAAGTACTTAACCTGCCCTATGCGGTAGGCCAGATAGTCTTCATTTACTACTTCACGCAGACCCCGGGCTATGGCCTCCATATCTCTTCCGGCCAGTCCGCCGTAAGTGGGGAAACCCTCAAAAAGCACACCCAGAGCACCGGCCTCCTGATGAAGCGCCGCGTCACGGGTGGCCAAAAAGCCACCTATATTGACCAGGGCATCTTTCTTGGCGCTCATGGTACATCCGTCTGCTAAGGCAAACATTTCCCGGGTAATATCTACAATGTCCTTGTCCTGATAGCCGTCTTCACGTTGCTTTATGAAGTACGCATTCTCGGCGAAGCGGCAGGCATCAATGTAGAAGGGTTTGCCATATTTCCTCGCCACCTCGGCGACGGCCTTGATGTTCGCCATGGAAACGGGCTGTCCGCCACCGCTGTTGCAGGTGACCGTGAGCAGCACCATGGGAGTGTTGTCCCCATTCTTTAAGAGGAAGTCGTCCAGTTTGTCCACGTCCATATCTCCCTTGAAGGGGTGATTGGATGTGGGATCGTAGGCTTCCTCTATGACCAGGTCTACAGGTATGCCCTGCTTGTGCAGAACATGCCCCTTTGTGGTATCAAAGTGCATATTGTTGGGCACATATTGCCCGGGTTTGAGACGCAGTGAAAGCAGCAGGTTCTCCGCAGCCCGGCCCTGATGCGTCGGAACCACAAAAGGAAATCCCATAATATCGGCCACTGCTGCTTGCAGGTTGAAATAATTCTTGCTGCCTGCGTAAGCTTCGTCACCCAGCATCATCCCGGCCCATTGGTTGTCGCTCATGGCTGACGTACCGCTGTCGGTCAGAAGGTCGATGTAAACCTCAGTTGACTTTAGTCCGAACAGGTTGAGACCTGCGGCTTCAATCTTCTGCCGTCTTTCCTCACGGCTGATCATGGTGACCGGTTCTACTACTTTGATGCGAAATGGTTCTGCCTGGGGCAATGGTCTTGGCACGATGCATCTCCTCCTAATTTGTGTCTGTGTCATCTATCAAGTCAAAGCGGTTGTCCGCCAGCAACTTGCCTGCCGTGCCCTTCATGCGGGCATCGATTGTGTTCCTCACCACAAGGCGCATGACTGCTCTGGCCAGGCGAAGCGGATCGTGCCTGACCGTGTCATCCTGCCGCAACAGCTCAGCGGTAATGACTTTGTATCCGCGTTCCCGCAGGGCGGCGACATCGGGGGCCACCTGAACGGCGCCGTCCTCAGCATAGCGTATTTCCAGATCGGGCCGGACCCTTTCCGAGTTAACTATTACCACATCCGCCACCTTGCCGCCCATGTACTTCTCCAGTTCAGTTACATGCTCCAGTGCGCCAAACCCGCTGGTCTCCCCGGGCTGAGTCATGACGTTGCAGATGTATATGCGTGTAGCGGTTGTCTCACCCAGAGCTCCGGCCACGCCACCCACGAGAAGATTGGGAATCACTGATGTAAACAGCGAGCCGGGGCCTATAACCACGGCATCAGCGGCGCCAATGGCCTCAATTACCTCGGGCAGCGCCTGAGCTTCTGGCGGCTCAAGATACAGCCTCTCAATGGCGCCCCTGGCGGCAGATATCTGTGATTCACCGCTTATTGTGCGTCCATCGATCAGGTCGGCCCGAATGCCGACTTGAGAAAGCGTGACGGGCAACACTGTGCCCCGCACAGCCAATACTTTGCTGAACTCCTTCACCGCAGCCTGAAAATCTCCCGTAACCTCGCTCATAGCTGCGATGAGCAGATTGCCAAAACTGTGCCCCGCCAGGCCGGCTTCTGAGAAACGATACTGAAAGAGCTGTTCCATTAAGGGTTCGGTATCGGCGAGGGCCAGTACGCAATTGCGAATGTCACCGGGAGGCAAAATGCCCATACCCTCGCGCAGTCTGCCGGAACTGCCCCCGTCATCAGTGACAGTGACAACAGCAGTTATGTTGCTGGTATAGGCTTTCAGACCTCGCAACAGCGAGGACAAACCAGTGCCGCCCCCTATTACCACTACATTAGGCCCGCTCTGCAGTATCGTCTTTTCAAAAATCACATCGATTAGCTTCTCTCGTTGTGTTGGCATCAAAAGATGCATGGTGGAGCGAAAAGCCCGGTTCAGGCCGTAGACTATGGCCAGAGCCCCCGCAGCTACCGCCACGACTCCGACTCCTACGATTTGCGCCGAGCCCAGACCGAAGACAAAGCGCGCCACAAAAAGGGCCTGCCTATAGAACAACAGGCCAAAACCGAGCACTGCCAGGATGAGTCCCATACAGGCCAGGAATATCCACCGTTTGATGCGCAACCCTGGGTAGAGCCACTTCATCCAGCGCATATTATCCCACCCAACTGATGTCGCGGTGTTCCATAACCACTCGGTGGGAAGACCTGAGCAGCAGCTCTTTCAGCTTTTCCACCATGGCCACTGAGCGATGGCGCCCACCGGTGCAGCCGATGGCCACAATTAGCTGAATCTTCCCTTCAACAATGCATAGGGGAATAGCAAAATCCAGCATTTCATGGATCATGGCCAGATAACGTGCCGACTCCTCTGCCTTAAAAACGTAATCCTGTACTTCCCTATCCGTACCCGTCAGACTGCGCAAATCAGCAACGTAGTGTGGATTGGGCAGAAAACGGCAGTCAAAGACAAAATCCGCATCCAGAGGTATGCCGCGCTTGAAGCCAAAGGACACCAGGCGAACTACCAGTGCGTCGTCCAGGTCCGATTGCAGTAGCAAAGCCTCGAGCTCCTCCTTGAATCGGGCCAGTGTGAGATCAGATGTGTCCAGAATGATGTCGGCTCTGGCGCGGAAATCAGCCAGCAACTCCCGTTCCCTGGCCAAGGCATCGCCAATGCTCCCATCACCAGCCAGCAGATGACGCCGACGCGTTTCCTTGAATCGCCTGATCAGCGTCTCGTCCGAGGCCTCCAGGAAAAGAACCTCGTAGGGCCAGCGGTGCGCATCGAGATACCCCAGTGCTTCGAACAGATCTTTAAAGAACTCGCCACCCCGCAGGTCCATGACGATGGCAACTCGGGAAATACGTTCGGCTGTCCTTGCGCACAGATCGACAAATGTGGGCAGAAGGGCCGGAGGCAAATTGTCGACACAAAAATAGCCGTCATCCTCAAGAACCTTGATCGCCTGGGACTTTCCAGCACCGGAAAGCCCGGTGATGATGACAAACTTGAGGTCGCTGTTCATTACCGTTCCTCCTCCATTTAGGTGTTGCGTTGGCCGCGGCGTGCGCTCAGAAAGTGGCGTATCTTATCTGTTGATGTGTTAAGAACCTGATTTTCCGTGACTCCGGCCTCTTTGGCCAGGCTTATGGCTGAATCCAGCACGGCCAGCTGCCACGGGGAGTGGGCGTCACTGCCCAGCGATATGGCCACCCCGAGCTCGGCAGCCAGGCGGGCGATTATGTTGCAGTTGCCGTCACTGCCTCTGCGGTGGGGCAGAGTAAGCGAGGCGTTGTTGATCTCAATGGCCACGCCAGCCTCTGAAGCCGCCCCCACGAAAACCCTATGGTCAATGGGGAAACGGGGATTGCCCGGGTGGACAATAACATCCACCAGTCCGGACTTTATGGTCGCCACAACGGCAGCGGTGTTCTCCTCCACCGATCCCGGTTCGATACAGTCGGAATGAAGGCCTGCCGCTACCCAGTCCAGATTGGCCAGATAGCGGGCGGGAACGTCCAAAGTCCCTTCTGCGTCCAGGATGTTGGCTTCTACACCTCTGAGCAGTGACACTCCTTCGATCACTGTGGGCAAGATGGGAAGGTTTCCGAAATAGTAGCGATGCGTACCACCAGGCATGGCGGGGCCGTGGTCTGTGATAGCCACCAGCTCCAGTCCCAGTTCACTGGAGCGACGCGCCATTTCCCATATTGTGCCATACGCATGCCCGCTGGCCACAGTATGAGTGTGCAGGTCGGCAACTATTTTCACAACAAACGCCCCCTTCTTCGTTCATTATAACCGATATGGCCACGGAGTGGCACTTTGCCCATTGTCAAGAATATTGCGAATAGTTGGAGTAGTTTTTTGTAGTATCCTGTCGTATTCTGTCAGACCAATGCTACGCTACAGGGGCAAAGACCACGAAAAATCTTAAAGGAGGTCATATTTTGAAACGTTTTGCCCTGTTTGCATTGGTAGCAGTCCTGGCTCTGTCTCTGGCCTTGAGCGGCTGCGCGCCCAAACCGGCCCCCACAACGCCCACGACACCCCCGGCGACTAAGTACGTGTCAATCGCCACCGGAGGCACCGCCGGAGTTTACTTCCCCCTGGGAGGTAGCCTGGCCGAAATCCTTAACAAATCGATCTCGGGAATGACAGCTACAGCACAGTCTACAGGCGCGTCCGTGGCCAACGTCAACATGATTGGCACCAAGGAAGTCGAACTGGCTCTGGTGCAAAACGACATCGCCTACTACGCTCTCTCCGGGACAGAAATGTTCGAAGGTAAGAAAGTAGAGAACCTGCGCGGCATTACTACTCTCTATAACGAGACCATTCAGCTGGTGGCTACCGAATCCTCTGGAATTAAGACCATCAGCGACCTGAAGGGCAAGAGCGTAGCAGTGGGCGCACCCGGCAGTGGAACCGAAGCTAACGCCCGTCAAATTCTCGAAGCCTTCGGCATGACGTACAGCGACCTCGGCAAGACCGACTACCTCTCCTTCGCCGACGCTGCCAACAACCTCAAAGACGGGCACATCGATGCCGCCTTTGTCACGGCAGGCACCCCCACCGCCGCCGTACTCGAAATGTCCAAAACCAACCGTGTGGTCATCGTGCCTATATCAGGCACACAGACTGACACACTGATTGCCAACTACCCCTTCTACGCCAAGGTCACTATTCCCGCCAATACCTACGAGGGACAGACAGCAGCAGTTGACACGGTTGCAGTACGTGCCATGATTGTGGTGGGCTCAGAAGTCAGCGTAGACCTTGTCTACGACATAACCAAGTCCCTCTTCACCAACCTCGGTGATTTCGGTGCGGCTCATGCCCGCGGCAGAGACTTGAGCCTCGGTTCTGCTCAGGACGGCATGCCCATTCCGCTACACCCGGGTGCCGAGAAGTTCTTCTCCGGTAACTAAGCATGAACAAGGAGAGCGGGGCACCGCACGCCGGTGCCCTCTCTTTTCTCAGTATCGCGGCGCTAATTCTGCTGGCTGGGATACTGGCCGCCACTTTCTTCCCCGGCCATGATGTGGTTGTGATATCGGTTGACGATCGTATAATTGCCACCATCCCGCTGGCCCAGGATGAAGAACTAGTTTATTGCTACACCCATTCAGTGGAACGCAGTGAAGTGCGCGAGTACTTCCGCATTGTAAAGGGCGGCCTGGTGCTCACGCGGACAGCCATGAAGTCCTTCGGCGCAGGATTGCCCAGCGAGCAGGGAAACGGGTTTGATTTTCAGGACGGATGGTATGTCCTGGAGCTCTGGCGCCCTGTGACAAACCTGGTCTTCCGCGTCAGCCCGTTTCTGGAACAAAAGCTGATGACAGAGAAAGTCCTCGTGGATTTGAGTGGCCTAGAGACAGGTCTTCGGGTAGAGCTGCGCTTGACTCGCAGGCCCGCCATCTGGCTGCACATAAAGGAGGTAGTGAGTTGAACGAAGATGACATCACCACGCCGTCAGAACCAATCCTTGAAGCTGTGGATATTGAGGAAGTCTTAGCTAAGTTTGACACCGAAGCAGCTTACCGCCGACTAAAAGGGAAGATAGGCCTGGTAATCACCCTGATAACGATCTCCATGTCCATGTTTCATTTCTACACCGCTGGTTTTGGCATTCTTGAAGCCATGCGCCAAAGGGCCATTCATGTGTCTTTCATGTTTGTAATAGGCTTTCTGCTGTGGCCGGCAGCAAAGAAGTTCAGCCGAGAAAAACTGCCCTGGTACGACGTGATCCTGGCCTTGCTGGGGTTGTCTGTGGGTGGCTACATTCTGGTCAACTACAAGAGCCTGATTTTTCGCGCGGGCCTGCCTACCCAGGTAGACATCTACATGGGTATACTGGCCATTATCCTGGTGCTGGAGATAACCCGCCGTGTAGTAGGACCAGAACTTCCCATTGTGGCGATAATATTCATCCTTTACGCCCGTTTCGGCCCCTATTTCCCGAGCCCCCTGGATCACCGGGGATTCACCTGGACCAGGCTGATCGAGCATACTTACCTGACCACCGAAGGAATATTTGGCACACCCATAATGGTTAGCTCAACCTTCGTATTCCTTTTTATTCTTTATGGAGCGTTCCTTGAGAAAACCGGTGTTGGACAGTTCTTCATCGACATGGCTTTCGCCGCCACCGGAGGCATGCGGGGCGGACCCGCTAAAGCCGCCGTGCTGGCTTCTGGTCTTATGGGCTCCATTTCGGGCTCTTCCGTAGCCAACACAGTCACCACTGGCGCCTTTACCATCCCGGCCATGAAGCGGGTGGGTTACCGGCCGGAGTTCGCAGGAGCTGTGGAAGCCGCCGCGTCTACGGGCGGACAAATCATGCCCCCCGTCATGGGAGCTGCGGCCTTTATCATGTCGGAGATGACAGGGATACCCTACTTCCAGATAATTGCCGCCGCCGCTATCCCCGCTATTCTCTACTATCTGGCAGTGGGTACTATGGTTCACGTCGAAGCCACCAAAACGGGGTTGCGGGGGCTGCCGCGAGCACAACTGCCAAACGCCAGGGAAACTATGAAAAAGGGTTGGCACCTGATTATCCCCTTAATCGCTATCATATACTTCCTGATGATTGGCCGTTCACCCTTCAAAGCGGCTTACTGGAGTATCTGGTTGGCCATAGGTGCCGCTGCCCTGAAGAAAGAGACGCGAATTTCTATTAAGGACTTCTTTAACGCCATGGAGAACGGCGCCCGCAGCGCCATCGGTGTGGCGGCAGCCTGCGCCTGTGCCGGCATCGTGGTGGGTGTTGTAACACTTACTGGACTGGGTCTCCGTTTTGCCTCGCTAATCATTAACGTGGCCGGAGGCAACCTGATAATCACTCTGATTCTCACTATGTTTGCCTCGATAATACTTGGCATGGGTCTTCCCACAACTGCCAAGTACATAGTTCTCGCCACTATGGCTGCACCGGCATTGGTGCAACTGGGCGTACCACTCATAGCGGCTCACCTGTTCATTCTTTACTTCGGGGTGGTCGCTGATATTACCCCACCGGTGGCACTGGCCGCCTATGCGGGCGCAGGGATTGCCGGAGCCAACGCCATGAAGACAGGGTTCATCGCCCTTAAGCTGGCGCTGGCAGGATTCCTAATCCCGTACATTTTCGTTCTCTCACCGGCTCTTGTACTGGTTGACGTGACCTGGGCCCAGGCCATCCACACTTTCATCACCGCCAGTGTCGGCATAATCGGTCTGGCCACCGGCGTACAGGGCTTCTTCCTGCTCAAAACTCGCTTCTACGAAAGACTGTTGCTTTTCGTTTCGGCCTTCGCCCTTATCGTCCCCGGCCTGTGGACGGACCTGATTGGTTTCTCGGCCCTGGCTGCGGTATACCTGCTGCAGAAGGTGCGCAGAGATAGGGAAGCACTGGATTCTACATCAGGGAAATAGAAGGTGACTGCACTTAAATCGAGTAGGAGGTCACCCATTA
>DDWC01000201.1 GCA_002345475.1 Firmicutes bacterium UBA2296 | reverse complement strand
GCAGGCCTCGGCAAAGTCAATCTCGGCAAAGAACAACCGACCCTCCCAGATGAGAACAGCCAGAGCCAGCAGGATGGCGATTCCTTTCAGCCAGGTTAGCCAGGGCCGCTGCTGGGCGCTTTTGGCGGCGTCGGTTGTCATTGCTTTCTCACCGTCCCTGTCCAGTGTCACTACAACTTATTTCCGTAAGCCCGGCGCAATTCCTGCAGGGCCGCCAGAGAAGCCCGTTGCGTTGCTTTATTGTCTGCGTTCTGATATATTCAGAAGTAATTTCACTGACGAGGACGCACCGCACGCGTATCCTTCCCAGAGAGTCGGGGTTGCTGCGAACCCGATAAGGCAAGCTTGCGGACATCACCTCTGAGAAGGCGACCTGAACCTCTGGCTTTTCGGGGGACAGGGTCGTCCGTTTCGCCCCGTTACAGGCGCAGAGTGGGTCGTAAGACCAATAAGGATGGTACCACGGGTGGAGCCTCTCGTTCCTTGACGAGCAGGCTCCCTATTGTTTTATTACGGGCAACCCGCATGTTAGGAGGAAACGTGATGTTCAAGAAAGTGCAAAGCAAAGTGGATTTCCCGGCAATGGAGGAAGCGGTGCTGAAGTTCTGGAGCGACGAACAGGTATTTACCAGGACTCAGGAATCCCGCGCCGATGCTCCCCGGTACGTGTTCTACGAAGGGCCTCCCACGGCCAATGGCAAGCCGCACATAGGCCATGCCATGCCAAGATCCATGAAAGACCTCATACCCCGGTACAAGACCATGGATGGGTACTACGTCAGCCGTAAGGCCGGATGGGACACCCACGGCTTGCCTGTGGAGCTCGAGGTGGAAAAGCAGCTGGGTATCAGTGGCAAGCAGGATATAGAGGCTTACGGCGTTCGTGAGTTTGTGGAGAAATGTCGCGACAGCGTCTTTATCTATGAAAAAGAGTGGGTCAGGATGACGGAGCGCATGGGGTTCTGGCTGGATATGGACAAACCCTATGTGACGTATCACAACGAGTATATCGAGTCTGTGTGGTGGTCCCTGCAACAGGCCTGGAACAAGAGCCTGCTGTACAAGGGCTTTAAAGTTTTGCCCTATTGCCCGCGCTGCGGGACTTCTCTGTCAAGTCACGAGGTGGCACAGGGATATGACGAGGTCGAGGATCCTTCTGTTTTCGTGCGCTTCCCGGTGCGGGGAGAGAGCAATACCAGCTTTCTCGTGTGGACCACCACTCCGTGGACTCTGCCGTCAAACGTCGGCCTGGTGGTGGGTGAGGATGTTCAGTACACACTGGTAGCGCATAACGGGGAGAAGCTTATTCTGGCCAAGGACTGCCTGCACGTGCTAAACGGCGAGTACGAAGTGCTGGCGACCATGAACGGCAAGGACCTACTGGGCAAGAAGTATGAGCCACCCTATGACTTGCCGTCATTGCGCGGGACCGAGGCTCACTACGTGCTGGCCGGCGATTTTGTCACCACAACAGACGGAACGGGGATTGTCCACATCGCTCCCTCCTTCGGCGAAGATGACAGCAAGGTGGCTCACGCCCACGACCTGCCCGCGCCAAACCCCGTTGACGGCACCGGCAGCTTCACCGATGAGGTTGCTGACTGGTCAGGCAAGTTCGTCAAGGACGCCGATCCGGAGATTATCGAGTATCTTCGCGCCAAAGGCAGGCTTTACAAGGCCGAGAAGTACCTGCACAACTATCCTTTCTGCTGGCGCTGCGACACGCCCCTGCTCTACTACGCGCGCAGCTCCTGGTTTATCCGCATGACCAGGCTAAAGGATCAGGTCATAGCCAACAACCAGACGGTCAACTGGTTCCCCGAACATATTCGTGACGGGCGATTTGGCAACTTCCTGGATAATATGGTGGACTGGGCTATCAGCCGCGAGCGCTACTGGGGCACGCCCCTTCCCATTTGGGAGTGTGCCTGCGGTGAGCGCACCTGTGTGGGCAGTATAGCCGAGCTGGCCGATCTTGCTGTGCAGATGCCCGAAAAGCTGGACCTGCACAGACCCTATGTCGATGACATCAAGCTTCGTTGTCCTTCCTGTTCGGGTGAAATGCAAAGAGTTAGCGAGGTCATCGATTGCTGGTACGACTCCGGCAGCATGCCCTTCGCCCAGTGGCATTATCCCTTTGAGAACAAGGAGCTTTTCGAAGAGTCTTTCCCCGCGGATTACATCTGCGAAGCCATAGACCAGACCAGAGGTTGGTTCTACACTTTGCTGGCCATTTCCACCATGACCTTTGGACAGGCCCCTTACCGGAATGTCCTGGTCACAGAACTGGGGCTTGATGACAAGGGACAGAAGATGAGCAAGTCCAAGGGCAATGTGTTTGACCCCTGGAAGGCTTTCGCCTCCGTCGGTGCTGACGGTCTGCGCTGGTTCATCTACAGCGTCAATCCACCCTGGTATACAAAGCGCTTCTCCATGGATGCAATGCAGGAGACCCAGCGTCGGGTCATGGGCACCCTGTGGAATGTCTACTCCTTCTTTGCCCTCTACGCCAACATCGACGGTTTTAACCCCGCAGCCCACACTGTACCTGTCGCAGAGCGCCCGCTGATTGACCGGTGGATGCTTTCGCGACTGAATGTGAAGATCAAAGAAGTGCGCTCGGCGCTGGATGTCTTCAACAGCATGACGGCAACTCGGGCCATCGACGAACTCATTGACGAGTTGAGCAACTGGTACGTAAGGCGCAACCGCCGCCGATTCTGGAAAGGTGAGATGGACCAGGATAAGGTTTCGGCTTATCTGACTTTGTACGAAGTTCTGGTTTCGCTTTCCCGCCTTATGGCTCCCTTCGCTCCCTTTATCTCGGAAGAGCTGCACCAGAACCTGGTTCGCTCCCTTTCTTCGTCCGCTCCGCTCACCGTCCACATGGAGAGCTATCCCGTGGCCGATGAAGGGTTGATCGATCTGGAACTTAACCGGGAGATGGATTTGGCGCGGGACATCGTGTACCTGGGTCGCGCGGTGCGCAACAAGGCCAACGTAAAGGTTCGACAACCGGTGGGTAAGCTCTATTTCGTGAGCCCCCGTGTCAAAGACTTGCGTCAGGAGCTTCTCGACTTGGTGGCGGATGAGCTAAACGTCAAGGAAGTCTCCGCCGCCAGCGACGCGACGCGCTTTGTAAACTATGCGGCCAAGCCTAACTTCAAGGTGCTGGGCCCGCGCTTTGGCAAAGAGGTGCAGTCCATCGCCCGGGTCATGGCATCTCTTTCAGAAGAATATCTGGCCGCACGATTGTCTGCCGACCTTCCCCTGGAGATCGAACTGAATGGAGAAACAGTTTCGTTGCTGACCAACGAGCTTGATGTACGGGTCCAGGAAAAGGAAGGTTTCTCCGCCGAGTCTACCGCCGGACTCACTGTGGTCATGGATCTGACCCTGACCCCGGAGCTACTGCAGGAAGGTCTGGTGAGGGAGATGGTCAGCAAGCTCCAGGCCATGCGCAAGGAAGCCGGCTTCGAAGTTGAGGACAAGATAGTCGTATCATACAAAGCTGACGGCGTCGCCAGAGCGGCGATTGAGACGTTTGAGCAATATATCAGGGATGAAGTGCTGGCCCTGGATATCAGCGACGTTCTGGATGAGGAGGCCTTCGTAAGAGAATGGGACCTCAACGGATCGCTGGTTACTCTGGCTGTGCGAAAAGCTTAGCAGGAGGTGCGATATGAACGGTGATCTCCGAATAGTCAACGCGCGCATATTTACCGCCAACGACGCCATGCCCTGGGCAGAATCTCTCCTGATTACCCGCGGCAGAATAGACTGGATCGGCAACGGTGAGGCGCCACAGCGTGAGGGGGCAGAAACTATCGATCTGGACGGGCGTCTGGTATTGCCGGGGCTGACCGATGCCCACGTCCACTTCTATTGGTACGCCCGCACTCTGGCCAATGTCGACCTGGCCGGCGTCGCTTCATTGGAGCAGGCTCTGTCGATGCTGTCTGCTGCTGTAAGGGAGCGGAAACCTGGAGAATGGGTTGTGGGTGACAGCTATGACCACAACATCTGGGGTCTTAAACGGGAGCTGGACAAGAGAGACCTGGACGCCATTGCCCCCGACCACCCTGTGGTGGTCACCAGCAAGTGCGGCCACACCGTGTGGGCCAATAGCATGGCCATGGCTCTGGCCGGTGTCGATCGCGACACTCCGGAACCGCCGGGCTCGCGCATCGAGCGTGATGCCCAGGGAGAGCCCTCAGGGCTCTTCCGCGAGGAGGCCATGGGTCTCATGTATGCCGCGATTCCTCCGCTGGACAGGGAGACGGGGAAACGTCTTTTGCGTAAGGCCATGCAACGCGCCCATGCCTTCGGCCTGACCGGTATCCACAACTGTGAAAGATCGGAGTCGCTTTCCTTGCTGGCAGAACTGGCCAGAGACGGAGAACTCACTCTGCGCGTTCTGCAGCATTATTCCGAAGGCAATTTTGACGCTGCGGTAGCTCTGGGCGTCAACAGCGGTTTTGGCAGTGATTATCTGCGCATGGGTGGTCTGAAACTCTTCATTGATGGCGCTCTGGGCGTTCAGACCGCATTGATGGACGAGCCTTTCTGCGGGTCGGAAGATACGGGCATTCAGACCATGCCCGAAGAGAGGTTGCGCGAGTTGGTTCACCGCGCTGCGGCTCACGGCATCGGCGCCACTGTTCATGCCATCGGCGACAAAGCTAACCGCATGGTGCTGGACATCATGGAGTCGGCCGCTGCCATCGACCCGAAGTTGCGTCACCGCATCGAACATGCCCAGTTACTCACGGATGCCGATGTGATTCGGTTTGCCGAGCTGGGAGTAACGGCTTCCATGCAGCCCACGCATTTGCTGGGCGACATGGATCTTGTAGACAAGTACTGGGGTCCTAGAGGCCGACTGGCCTACGCCTTTGGCAGCGTTCTGCGCTCCGGCGGACGTCTGGCCTTCGGCTCAGATTGTCCCGTCGAAACAATGGATCCTGTGTTGGCCATCCATGCTGCCGTTTCGCGCCAGCGGATTGACGGTCAACCAGAGGGAGGCTTCTATCCAGAGGAGAAGATCTCGGTGGCCGAAGCGGTAAAGGCTTACACTTCCGGTCCAGCCTACGCCGGAGGACAGGAAGCGGACCTCGGATCACTGGAAGTGGGCAAGTTTGGCGATCTGGTGGTCCTGGACAAAGACATATTTGCGCTACCTGAAAACGAAATACATTCAGCTCGTCCTGTGCTCACCGTCGTTGGAGGCACTGTGCGTTATAGGGTGTAGAGAGAATTGAGACGTAGCGCTTGGCGCTTAGTGGAGGGGGGAGAGTAATCTGCCTTCGGCCGTCAGCGAGTGTGACGCTGCACGGAACGGTTCCTTATCTGGCTGGAGGCTGGCGGCTAACACCCACATAACCAAGGGCTAACCAATTAGGCGAAATTATTAGATTTTTCGGCCAAAAGCCTAGCGCAATGAAATCCACCGTGCTAACATAGGAGACAGGTATATTATCTCCAGTAAAGCAGGTGGCCAGATGCAGGGTGCACTAATGGGCGCAGCTTATCTCCGTTTCGCACAAATGGGTTATCTCATCGTTGGACTCGGCACCTTGGCCGAGGGCCTGTCCCTGCCTTTCCCATCCCTCATCTTTATCATCATGGCTGGAGCGGCAGTTGCCGCGGGACGGATGTCCTTCTGGGCCGTAGTCCTTCTGGCTTCCACCGCATACACTCTCGGAGCAATAATGCCTTACTACCTGGGTTATAACCTGACTCGGTTGACAAGGTACCGCGTTGTGCGTGACATTCTGGATAAATTACCCCAGCCGGCCATAGCTGTTAATAACCTCTTTGCTCGCCATGGCAACAAGATAGTCGCCCTGAGCCGCCCTTTCTGGATTGGTAATTGTGTGTCCTACTTCGCGGGCATAAACAAGATGCATACGCTGAAATTCATCCTTTACACATACCTGGGCATTCTTCCCTGGGCCATCGCGGGTACGTATGCAGGTACCATTTTCGGTGCCAACACCGCCAAAGCCCTTAGCTTTGTGGCCAACTACGCCTACCTGGTAGTTTTCGGTCTGGTGACTTTGCTGGCCGTCAACTATCTGAGGGGCAGACTGCGCAGAAGCCGCGCCTGACAGCAATCATATTCACGGAGTGACCAGCCTACCTGGTCGCTCTTTTTGTATGCCCGGAAGTGCCATATCGGCGTCAGGTATCGAATGTAACATGCGCTAGAGTTATAATGGCAGTGACAGGAAGGATGGTTTTCTATGACAAAGCGGGTTCTGGCTCTTGTGGCACTTTTGATGGTCTTACTGTCGCTATCTGCACCCATTTCCTC
Source organism: Firmicutes bacterium UBA2296 (assembly GCA_002345475.1). Lineage (GTDB taxonomy): Bacteria > Bacillota > UBA994 > UBA994 > UBA994 > UBA2296. The sequence goes on along the minus strand of DDWC01000201.1, from coordinate 3,070 downwards.
GGCGGTCCAGCACGTTGCTACTGCTGAAGCTGCAGAAACTACTGTCGCTGCCGACCCGGCCAAAGATCCTTCCTTCTGGCGTTTCGGCTTTTATTACAATCCGGACGACCCGCGCCTCAACGTACCGAAACTGTCTGGTCTCGGTCTAAGTATTAACTTGGCTCACCCCTTGGGCAAAGTGGTCATGGCCGGAGTCCTGCTGGCATTAGGTGTCACGTTATTTTTTAAATACAAGAATAAAAGGGCATAAATGGCATTCTCTTTGACCGCGCCTTCTCTGTAGGGTATAATACTTTGGTACCAAGAGTCGAAAGGAACGGTGAGAACAATGAACAGAATTCTGCTTAAGGCCGAAAACAGGGAGCTAAGTAGTAAAGGCTACCTGAGACAAATGCGCCTGGCGGGGAGAGTCCCCGGAGTCCTTTATGGACATGGGGGACATGCAGTGCCCCTGTCGGTGGAGTCTACCGAGCTTAGCAAGGCGCTTCATACATCGGCGGGACTAAATGTCCTGCTAAACCTGGAGCTTGACACAGGAGCACAGGAGATTGCCATGATCAAGTCCCTGGAGAGGGACGTGATTAAGGCCGGAGCCTTCACCCACGTTGACTTCGTCAGGATTTCACTTACAGACAAAATAGAGGTCAGCGTGCCTATCCTTATCACTGGCGACGAGCGTCGTCTCGTCGATGGTGGTGTTGTAGCACAACCCATCAGGGAGATTATCGTTCTGAGTTCTCCCGGGGCCATTCCTGAGCACTTCACGGTCGATGTCAGCGGTATGGTTATCGGTGACTCAGTGACTGTTGCCGACATTGTCTTGCCGGAGGGCTGCGAGCTGGTTACTGATGTGAACGAGATGATCGTGAATGTCATGCCGCCGCGCGTAGCACAGGAGGCGGCAGACGAGGCAACAGCCGAAGACGCCGTGGCCGAAGAAGAGAAACCCGAGGAATAGGAATACCGGAAGCAACCGTCTATCCAAATGCCCCCTGTCATTATGGCGGGGGGCATTTGGATGCAGGGTTGCTCTTTTTTTGGCATGAGGTTACGCTAATAGCATGATGAATTCAGGAGGGGTACACATGGTTGATATCAAACGCATAATGACTCGCTTAGAAGAACTGGCACAGTTTAATGCCACCCCGGACAAGGGTGTTACCCGACCCAGCTTTACTCCAGAAGACCGTCAGGCCAGAGACTGGTTCATCCGTTGCGCGGAGGAACTGGGCCTTAGCGTGCGGACCGACGGGGCGGGTAACATATTTGCCCGCCTTGAGGCTGGCAGCGGGCCGGCACTATTGACGGGCTCACATCTGGATTCCGTGCCAAATGGTGGCAAGCTGGACGGAGCCCTTGGCGTTGTTTTAGCTCTGGAAATGGCTGAACAACTTGCTCCTCACAAAGAAGAACTGCTGTCGCCCCTTGAGTTAGTAGTGTGGTCTGATGAAGAAGGTGCCCGCTTTAACACAGGTTTGTTCGGTTCACGCATTGCCACCGGACAGGTGACACAGGACGAGCTTAACAACACCCGAGATCGCGACGGTATATTACTGGCGGATGCCCTGAAAGGTTTTGCCCGTGGAGATATTGGGACAGCTAGGCTTAAGGACACCGATTATCGGGGCTACTTCGAAGTGCACATTGAACAGGGTGCCCGCCTGATCGAGGAGGGGTTTCAGGTCGGCATAGTCCAGGGCATAGTGGGTATCGCGCGATTGATAGTAACTATTTCGGGTGAGGCTAATCACGCTGGGACCACACCAATGAACCGTAGGCATGACGCCTTACACACCGCCGCCAGAATAGTCCTGGCAACTCGAGAGCTGGGACTCAAGCATATGCCGGGTGTGGCCACTGTAGGCGTACTGAAACCTTTGCCTGGCGCGGTCAACGTCATCCCCGGCGAGGTTGAGCTGTCCATTGAGATACGCCATATAACAGAGGAACTGATTGAGACGATGGTCGATCAGGCTGAATCCATGGTGTCTGCTATCTGTTCTGCTGACGGCATGAGATCTGCGGTGCGTCGCATTAAGAGCTCGCAACCGAGCCCCACAGACGAGACCTTCCGCGCCATGCTGACCAAGGCGGCCGACCAGCTGGGTTATTCACACCTGGCGTTACCCAGCGGAGCCGGTCACGATGCGCAAAGTCTGGCGCGAATTATGCCCATTGGCATGTTGTTTGTGCCCAGCATCGGCGGCATCAGCCATAGTCCCTTGGAAGACAGCCGGCCTGAAGACATAGAAGCGGTGGCCAATGTGTTGCTGGAGGCAATGCGAAATGTGCTCGGCCTGTCCGCTGTGTAATTCTCCAGGTGTTTCAGGAAACTTAGTCAAACAACTGACGTATTACTGGTGCGAGAGTTGTGACTATATCTTTCTGGATCCTGGGCAGCGTCTGACGCCGGAGAGAGAGAAGGCGCGCTATGAAGAACACAACAACAGCATGGAAGAACCGGGATATGTCAAGTTTCTGCAGGCTTTCCTCGACGGTACGGTTGCTCCGTATCTGCGGCCGGGAATGCGGATTTTGGACTATGGCTGCGGGCCCGGCCCGGTCCTCGCCGAGTTGATACGCCGGGCGGGATTTGCTGCTGAGGTTTATGACCCTTTCTTCTCGCCAACACCCCCCACGGGGACCTACGACCTGATAACCTGTACCGAGGTGTTGGAACATGCTTACGACCCCGGAGCATTATGGACGAACCTGATCAAACATCTGGCTGCCGGAGGCTATATCTGTGTCATGACCCGCTTTCACCCAGGCATTGGGGACTTCCCGGGCTGGTGGTATCACCGGGATGCGACTCACGTTGTCTTCTACAGTCAGAAGACGCTTGAAGTCATAGAGCGTCTTTACCCGCTGCGTCTGGTGCAGACCGACAGCTTTGATAAGGCCGTGTTTCAGAGAGTATAGAGCAGGAGCAAAGAATAGGAAAACAAGTTGGAGGGTGATGCATATGGGTTGTCTGATATGGGCAGTATTGTTTGTTCTCAGTTGGCCGTTGGCGCTGGCATTCCTCTTGCTATATCCCTTGGTGTGGCTGGTGACATTGCCGCTGAGA
>DDWC01000058.1 GCA_002345475.1 Firmicutes bacterium UBA2296 | reverse complement strand
ATCAAATCGTGATGTGCAAAAGTGTTAACGCCATGCATTCTACCATGCACGCCTAATTCCCTATCTTTTGCACCACTTGCTTATAGAAATCCCGGGCATCTTGCGGTGTTATGGCATAGAAGGTGTCCGCGGTGAAAATGACCACCGCCGGCAGCGTGTAGTCCTTGGCGTATACACTGCCCCTTCCCACTTCCGCCACGGTAAAGGTACCGCTTCGGATCTTGCCCAGAGAAGTGCCCACCCTGTTTGACAGCGCAGGCAGGCGATCAAAGTACCACACGTCTATAATCTCTGTAAAAGGTATGGTAATGCCGCTGCCCCTGGTGATTATTACTGCCTCCGCACCTAGTACGTAGTCGAAGTTGACGCCAATAAACGCCGCAATGCCTACACCTATCAGGGCGACGATAGTGATTATGGGTTTAAAACGCCTTAAGCTGTCATTGTTCAATTTATTACCTCCACTGATATCGTTATACCTCTTGTTACGCCTATGAGTCGACGTAGTTTCATTGGCTCAACCAAATTATGGCCTTTCGTACGGGCGCGCCGCCCGATTCTCATAGGCGTTGTTCTTTTTAAGATCGTTAATCCACATAGACTGAAAAAAGTTCATTCTACTGACAAACTTAAACACGAAAGCGACGGGACCAGGCAACCGCTCCATACCTGCGGCTCGTTTCACCAGTTCAGGACTGAACCTACCGTCCTTGGCCAGACCGCGGCCGAGGTTTTCTAAGAGACTCCTCTTCCCCACCAAAGCACTCTCCTGCATGTGGCGCATGCTTTCTGTTCCACCCATTATAACTGTGCCGGCATATTTTGCGCCCAGCTCTGCCGTCAACCAGACGAGATACTTTTCGACGGCCCGGGACTGGCAGGCTTCGGGAAACCCGGAGTGAACAACAAAGCCTAGTGTCAGATGACCCAGGCTGCCTCGCAAAGCTTCGAACCTCTCGAAAAAGGCCATGACTATCCCCGGCATGCAGTCGGTGTAGAGGGGGAAGACCATCACGGCGGTGTCCGCATCCCGTAACCTGTCCACGTACTCATCGTGATCGTTGACTCTTGCCAGATGATAAACGCCCGCTTCAACCCCAGGTGTTTCCGCAAAGCCTGCGCTTAGCCACTGGATGAGCCGTTCTGAATTGGCCGTCTTGCCTCTGGGCGATCCGTTAAAGACTGCTAATCGCATGTTCTACCTCCTTCAGGCTACCATCTGTCAGAAGAGAAAAGAGCAGTTCGCCCTTCGAGTTAATGCCCAGACGTCTGTAGACACCTGTTACTATCTCATGGCTCTCGGGAGAAAGTTCCGTGTCGCCGAGCAAGATTAGCCCCAGTTTCGGGTAACTGCTATACCTTTTCAGATGGTGAAACTCCCCCTCAAAAACGCCTATATAAGGGTGTACCAGAGGGATTATTCTGTCCATAGCCTTTTTCGTCAAAGCAGAGACAAAGCCCATGCGCAGGGGAGAAACCCAGATGCAAAGGTCCGAGTTGATCATGCGGCGCAGTATCTGCGGCATGTCGTCCTCGTACCGACACACACCCGGAGTCTTAACCCAGCAGTCCCAACAGCCGCAGCAGTACTTTATGTCCAGCTCCCGGAGCCGAAAGACCTCTGTGCTACAAAGCTTTCCCAGTTCGCTTTCAACATGTCGATAAGTATCATCACTCGCACCGCTAATTACCGTTATCTTCTTCAGTGCATCCATCTCCCCTCATAAGCACTTACTGCCCACCTGCGTGGGCAATCTGGCATTTACCAGGCCGTTAGGCCATCCCTCATCGCCTGATAACAGTGTAGCAGAACATGCTCATGTAAGGAATGCGGCTATACACGTGACTCGAGCCGACTCAGGATACATACGGCCAGATTAACCAGCAAAAAGAGAACCGCTTCGAATGTTCAAAAACATCCGAAACGGTTTTCATTCTTTCTTCAGTTCGTCAGAATGACTGCACCAACTGCTAACGCAGAGGCCAAAAGTCTCAGGCTTCGCAATCCTCGTGGTGCTGATGCTCGTGGCAGACAGAGCCGGTGGACTTCAGGTGTCCCTGCAGGTATAGGGCCACAACTTCCGCCCCGCGGCCTTTAGCCCCCACCACTACTTCAATATTTCGTTCGTTGAAAAGCTCCACCGCGGAGCTTCCCATGCCCCCGGCTATCATGACGTTGACACCCTTGTCTGCGAGATAGCCCGGCAGGAAACCGGGCTTGTGACCGGGGTTGGCAATCACCTCGGTGCCTACAATCTCCGGTCCGATGACGTCATAGATTTCATAGTTTTGGCAATGTCCAAAATGCTGCGCCACATTACCCTCCTCACTGGCCACAGCCACCCGCAACTTCCTGTCTGTGCTCTCCAGGAACAAGGCCGCTGTATCCAGCCAGTCACCCCTGAACAGCTCGATCTTCCCCTGATCACACGCTGCGGCCAGCTTGGGGTCAATGGGCAACCTGCCGAGCACCTTCAGCCCGTGTTCAGCTCCGGTTGCCTCAATATGTGAATCGCCGAAGACTCGATGCTCTTTGTCACAATCGGGGCAGATAAAGTATGACATATTCTCCACAAGCCCAAGTATGGGTACGTTCATCTTCTGAGCCATATGTACGGCTTTGGCAACGATCATGGACACCAGTTCCTGCGGCGACGTCACGATGATAATCCCGTCGAGCCGGAAGGACTGATAAATGGTTAAAGGCACATCCCCCGTCCCTGGGGGAAGGTCGATGAACATATAGTCAACGTCCCTCCATATGACGTCGGTCCAGAACTGTTTGACAACGTTGGCGATTAATGGCCCGCGCCAGATTACCGGGCTTGTTTCTTCATCCAGAAGCAGGTTAATGGACATGATCTCTATGCCGGCCTTGCTCTTGACAGGGTGCATACCCGCCTCGTCAGACCTGGGCCTTTCGGTAATCCCAAAGACCATGGGGATCGAGGGGCCGGAAATGTCCGCATCCAGAATGGCTACACTATGACCTCGGCGCTGCATGGTTACTGCCATCAGAGATGTTACCAGGGACTTCCCCACGCCACCCTTGCCGCTGACTACCCCAATGACCTTCCTGACGTTACTAAGTTCGTGGAGGTTAGCCGAGAAGTCGGGCTGTGTGGCTGACTGTAGCGTTGCCTGTCCGTTCTGTTTCTCTACTTCGGGTCTCTCGTTCATTGTAATTACTCCTTACTCACTGTAAATTATTCGGTTCCCAGCAACTCCATTGTTCTGACATAGACGTCTTGCACTGCCAAGCCAGCAGGGCACTCTTGCTCACCCCTGGTCCCAGACCAGCGGAAAGCAGCATATGCCCTTTATGCTTTGATTATACTCCCAGTCAGCACAATATCAACCTTTATAATCCTGACAGGTACATTTCCTCCCCGCGTAGCTACTCGTAGCAACTACGGCAAATGTTGACCTTCTTTCGGTAGCCGTGGTATCGTTACAACAATGCTCGCAGAAGTGATCATCTTGTTAATGGTTATTGCCTGCCAAGATAGCAGCGTAACCAGCGACAAACTTGGAGGGACAACCTGATGAAAATCACCACAAAGAACCTGACGCTCTCTGGCTTATTCATAGCTCTGGGCCTTTACATGCCTTTCCTGACAGCGCAAGTGCCCAGCATAGGTAGCAGGCTTTTACCCATGCATATACCGGTCCTGATTTCGGGCTTCGTATTGGGCTGGCCCTACGGTCTGATTATCGGCCTCATTACCCCTGTCTTTCGCAGTGTGCTCTTTGGCATGCCCCCCATGATTCCCACGGCTTTGGCCATGAGTTTTGAACTGGCCGCCTACGGCGCTATCACCGGGCTGCTTTACCGGCTCCTGCCAAAGAAGGACGTCTATACGCTGGTTACTCTCGTGATAGCGATGATTGTCGGGCGCATAGTCTGGGGCACAGCCAGCTACCTCATCTTTGGGCTAAGCGGCAGAACCTTCACCTGGCAGTTGCTGGTGGCGAATGGATTTGTCAACGCCATCCCCGGCATCATCCTGCAGCTTTTTGCCATCCCTCTGCTGGTGGTGGCCCTGAAGAGGGCCCGGCTGATCCAAAATGTCTAAGACTTCTATTGGTGACCTGCTTCTTTGGCACTATGAGAAGTATCCGGAAATGCTCATTCAGGACATGGTCAAGCTCGTTTACCAAAACGAGTTTGGGGCTGGGCATTTTGTGCGCTCGGAAAGCGACAGCCTGGAAAGGCTAAAAGCTGAATGTGCGACCCTATCCTCCGGGCAAGAGGACGAAGCCTTCGAGGACATCGGCAATGACTTGTGCCGCCTGCATCTGGCCGGCGCTCACCGGCTCTTGAGCTTAGCTACGATTAACAGGCTGTTCGTGCATACGGCAACCTTCGTCACCGGGAGCCAGGTCGAGTTTGAAGGTAAGCTCGGTGTACTGCGCCAGCTTTGCCAGGACTCCCTGCTGCCTTATTCATTACCCCAAATTGACCAATACCTGGCCCAGTACAAGGCGCTCGGGTACCCCGCGGTGAGCCACAGTGCACTGTATCGCAAGCTCTACAGACCCGCTTACCGCGTAGTAAGAGCCGCCTTTCGCCATTACCATGCCCTCTGTTCCCGCCTGGATCAGCTACTTGCCTCACGCCAAACAGTGACCCTGGCCATTGACGGCAACTGCGCCAGCGGCAAATCGACACTGGCGGCGTTACTGGCGGAGATCTATGACTGCAATGTGTTTCATATGGACGATTTCTTTCTGCCAGAAATACGGAAAACGAAATCCCGCCTCAGCGAGGCGGGCGGCAACGTGGATTATGAGCGTTTTCAGGCCGAGGTTCTGGCCGGCCTGCGTTCTGGCGACAAGTTCATCTACAGGCCCTTTAACTGCATGAGCCAGGAGCTAACCGGAGCAGTAGAAGTCAGCCCGAAACAGCTAAATATCATTGAAGGCGCATACAGCCTTCACCCATCCCTTTCCGCAAGTTATGATCTCAAAGTCTTTTTGTCCATAGATTCAGCTCTGCAAAGCCAGCGCATACTTGAGCGCAACGGGCACAGGATGCATCGACGCTTTGTTGAGGAATGGATTCCCCTGGAGAACCGCTACTTCGCAGAAAGCAGGACAAGAGAAGGCTGTGACCTGGTCTTTGAGGCAAAGGCAGATGGGACGACAGACCTTACATTTCAGAGCAGACCCTGACCGCAATGGGCCGAACACTGCACCTCCATCTTGACCCAACGTGGTATAATAAATATCGGAAACTTGTTTTAATATGCAAAATAGCACTATGCAGTTTAAGCATAGAAATTGATGGGGGTATTTTGATGGCAATTAGGCTCGTAGTAGACAGTGGCTCTGACCTTCTCAAGCAGGTGGCCGAAGAACGCAACATCGAAATCGTGCCTTTAAAGGTCGCGTTCGGCGAGGAAACCTTTACCGACGGCGTAGATATTGACCACGACCTCTTTTACAAGAAGATGAAAGAGTCAGCCCATATTCCCATGACATCATTACCGTCGCCGCAGGACTTCGTTGACGTATTTACCAGGATTGGCACAGAACACGAGATCATCTGCATCACCATTTCGGCGGCCACTAGCGGCACTTATCAGAGTGCGAAAATCGCCGCAGAAACACTGCCGGACCACAAAATCACCCTTGTAGACTCGATGAATATCAGTATGGCCACCGGAGCGTTAGCCCTTAAAGCCAGTGAAATGGTTGATTCAGGGGCCACATCGGAAGCAATCGTGGCCACCCTGACGGAAATGAAGCAGGATATGCACACCTTTATTGCCATAAACGACTGGACCAATGTCATCAAAGGTGGGCGTGTTTCCAACTGGAAAGGCAGCCTGGCGCAGGCTCTTAACATCAAGCCTACATTGTACCTCACCCGCGAGGGCGAGATACACGTCAAGGACAAAGCCCGCGGCCGCAGCAGGCAACTCGCCAATGTGGTCAACTTCATTAAGGAAACGGGCAAGGACATAAATGGAGGTACCATCTACATGCTGCACTCCATGGCACCTCAGGCTGAACTGGATCGCGTGGAGTCTGGGCTAAGAGCAACATTCAACCCAAAAGATGTCGTCATCTACAGACTGGGGCCGATTATGGGCTCCCACGGCGGCTTTGGCACCATCGGGTTTGTGGTGTAGCGGCGGCTGAGCAACCAACCTTTGGCAGACTTTCGATTTGAGACGTGAATCAAAAAGAACCGTCCCCAACGCTTCACGACTGAATGGAGAAGCTCCCCAGGGGGAAACCCCTGAGGAGCAATGCTAAGCCACTAACTATATGGTCTGTCTATTTGACCAGGAGCGCCTCACAGCTTGGGGCGCTCTTTGCTATATGTGCAAAGGCTGAAGTCTGCCGTCTGCTCCCCGGGCATGGGGCACCCAGGCCAGGCAGAGCAGATGCACGGTTATCCCCGTTGCTGTGACCCTTATGACTATCTCATCCAGCTCCTCGTGCTTGCCGATGAAGCTTTCTGTTACCCTGTCTATTTCTCTGGCCAGTTCGTTCTCCATTTCCTGCATCTGGACCTGTACCGCCTGAAGCGTTTCCTGCGCCTGAGCCACCGTGTCGCCGCTCTGAGCGACGCGACCGGCGCTCTTCATGGCAGTACCGACCCGCGAAACAGAGGTTGTGCTGACAGCCTTATTCCCGAGCAAGGCCCCCAGAAGAGCCGTACCGGTGGAAACGGCAGCGTCTAGTTTACGCTGTCTGGCCTGGGCACTCTGTCTCTCCAGAGCCTGTCGAGCTCGCCTTTCCCGATCAACAAGGGTGTTGATACGGCTGGCGTAACGCTTGCGCAAAGCCTCTATAGCCTCGTCCCTCTTCTCGTGGGCCAGGTGCTGCAGACGGATGCGGAAGTCCCGCTCGTCCTCGTCCACCGCAGAGACCATCTTCAGTGCCGTGCTGTTCAGTAGACGCAAGCTGGCCTCGGCCCGCAGATGCTGTCCGAAGAGCCTCTCCCAGCGGGTATAACTCTGGGACGACGCCGCCTCCCTGGGATACTCGGCGTAACTCGCCCCGGGGATGGCAGAATCTTCTACATCCCGCAGGTCAAGATCTACTGCCTCTGCTTCCTTCCAGTCGAGCACCACGGGGCCGCTCGACAGTGGGGCCAGATATGCCAGGCGCCTATTGGTGTTGACGCCATGTCGGGCGCTGGTGAAGTTGATGTCAGCCAAACCCAAAACAGCAGGTACGTATGTGATGTCCCCAGACAGGTTGCGCACTGCTCGCAAGTATACCTGGCGCACCTGCGGCGGTAACGAGGGAGGCGCCTGTGCCGAAGCAGTCTGAGAGACGGTAGGCGCCGGTGCCCTTGGCGGAGCCGCTTCGGGCATAACTTTCGCCCCTGCGACATACTGCTGCCCCGGCAGGGCAGCCAGCTGCTCCCGGGTCATAGGGCCGGCCAGGTAGGACATAGCCCAGCGCGTGTGCATAATGAGAGGCTCCTCGTTATGCACACTGTGCAGATAGAATACCCGTTGGCCAAGACCGGCAAGGATTTCCTCTGTGCGCCGGCGGTCAAAACTGCCACCGGCGGCCGCACCCTCCAAGCCTGCCAGCACTCTAGCCTTGTCCCGCTCCGTTTGTAGCCGTCCAATGAACCAGGTTCCGGCATTGGAAAGCGCTTTGTAATCGAGGTCAACCGGGTTCTGCGTGGAGAGCACCAGACCCAGGCCATAAGCCCTGGCCTGCTTGAGCATGGTAAGCAGCGGAAGCTTGGAGGGTGGATTGGCCGTGGGGGGTAGGTAACCAAAGAGCTCGTCCATGTACAGCAGTGCCCGCAGGCTACCTGTGCCCGGCTGGCTGCGCATCCAGGTTATCATCTCGTTGAGTAGCATTGTGACAAAGAACATCCGCTCGCTGTCCGAGAGGTGGGCGATGGAGAAAATTGAAACCCGGGTTTTGCCGTCAGAGCCGTAGAGAAAGGCATTCACATCCAGAGGTTCGCCTTCCAGCCAGCTCTTAAAACCCGGTGACGCCAGCAGGCTGTTCAACCGCATGGCCAGGGCAAACCTGTCGCGGGAAGGATAAAAAGTGTCAAGATCCATTACCCCAATCCGGGTAAAGGGCGGCGTCTGAATGGCGGTGATAATGTCTGCCAGGCTTAAGTTCCGACCTTCTGCCCAGAAGGACTCGAAAATGTTGGCCATCAGAATGTGCTCCCGTCCTACCAGCGGGTCGACATCGAGGCCCACCAGTGTTAACAGACCGGTAACTGTGGACTGCACCATGTCGCGGTAGGCATCAAAGTCCGCCTGCAACTCCCGGGAGGGCGCGTCAAAGGAGCGCAGTACCGAAACCCCGCGCCCGCTGGCGCTACCGGGAGTATACACAACCACATCGGCGGCAGAGCGTAGCTTACTGATGCGAGAGCCATCCTGCCCCCAATCCGCCAACCCCTTGCGCCACAGAGCGGCCTGCGCCGCTGCATAATCTTCCTTGCTTAAGCCCCGGTTCACGGCTTCCTGTGGGTTGACCCAAGGCAGGAAATCCTCGCCCCGGAGATCCGGGAAAGTCAGCGCCATATTGGCTAAATCCCCCTTGGGGTCTATGGCAATTACAGGGATGTTGTCGATGGCCGCTTCCTCCAGCATGCCTATGCCGAGACCCGTTTTGCCGCTGCCTGTCATGCCGATGATGACCGCATGGGTGGTCAGATCTTTGGACTTGTAGAGCACGAGATCATCAAGTACCTTGCCCTCCGACATGTCATACTGCTTGCCCAGATAGAAAACACCCAACTTCTCAAAATCCTGCAAAAGGCGACACCTTCCTTTCCTGTCCCTAGGTCCTTATGCCTATCATATTCTACGTCGGCTCCCCTACATCCTACCCGTTGACCAGCAACCTAACCTCTCTTGTCCCACGGGCCTTCCGCAATGGAGAGCTCTATTCTCCTCGCTTCCCTGAGATCATCCGCTGCTTTCGCCGTCTCTCCTATAGCCTCGTACACTCGGGCCCGATGTGAATAGGAACAGGCAAAACCCTCCCGCAGTTCAATAGCCCGGCCAAAGTCGTACAGAGCCATATCGTAGTTGCCCAGGCTGTAAAACAGCAGGCCTCTGTTGTTATAGGCGCTGCCATGATAAGGGTTGAGTTTGAGAGCCGTCGTCAGGTCATCAAGCGCGTCCTGTGCTTGACCCATCCTGGCGTATAGAAGTCCCCGGTTGTAGTATGTCTCGGCATCACCCGAGTCGATAGAGATGGAAGTAGTGAAATCTCGTACGGCGTCTTCGTATCGTCCCAACGTAAACAGGATATCTCCTCTCAAGCCCAAAGCCAGTAGACTCCCTGCATCCAGGCTAATCGCCTTGTCCAGGTCCTCCAAAGCCATATGGTGTTGCCCAACCTCCTCCAGCACAAAGGCTCGTCGAACAAGCGGTTCAGTGCTATCGGGTTCTTCCAGTGCGGCTTTGGCATACTCGTCAATTGCCTCCTGAAATTCTTCTGCGTCTTCATGCTTTTTGGCCAGTTCCAGATGTGATATCATACCAGGTCTCCTCATACTTCTATTTTCTCACCACTTAAGAATAACCCATCGTTCCCTCGCCAACCTGCCCCGGGGAAGATACGCCATGCAAAAGACATGTTAAGTACCGCAGTAAGTGCGGTACGGACGGTTCGACGGGGCCCGGTACTCGGCGTGCTCCGCAGCGTGGGAGTAGGGGTCTGCCAGAACCGTGAGCAGACGATGCATAACACTGTAGTCACCCTGCTCCACGGCGGCAGCAAGCGCCTCCTCTACCCGGTGGTTGCGGGGTATCACGCCGGGGTTGCTCGCTTTCATTAAGCTGTGGCACTCTTCGCGTGTTTCTTCTTGCCGGGACAACCGCAACTGCCACAACCCGTGCCACCGCTCAAACTCGGCGACGCCGGAGAGCACTGTGTCATCAAGCTCGC
>DDWC01000122.1 GCA_002345475.1 Firmicutes bacterium UBA2296 | reverse complement strand
GTGAGGGTTATCTGGGGAAACTGGAGGGCTATGATTTTCTCTTTCGTACCCCGGTGATGCGCCCCGATTTGCCCGAAATAAGACGGGCGGTAGCACATGGTGCGGTTTTGAGTAGCGAGATTGAGCTCCTCTTTAACCTCTGCCAGGCGCCCATAACCGCAGTGACCGGAAGCGACGGCAAGACCACCACAACCAGCCTTATATACGAGATACTCAGGCAGGATGGACGCCAGGTATACCTGGGCGGTAATATTGGCAGGTCTCTTATTGAAGAAGTGTTAAGCATCCCGCCCAATGCTGAAGTGGTACTCGAACTGTCCAGCTTTCAGTTGATGACTATGAGGCAGAGTCCTTCCGTCGCCGTGATGACGAACCTTTCACCAAACCATCTCGATGTGCACTCGTCATACGAGGAATACACACAGGCCAAGGCTAATATTTGGCGCTGGCAGTCCTCTCTGGATGCAGCTATTTTCAACCACGACGACAGTTTGACGCTGGCCATGTCGGGAGAGGCCCCAGGACAGGTATATCACTTCAGCAGGAGATGCGAGCCGGAGCGGGGTGTGTTTGTCCGAGGGATGGAAATGTTGGTGAAATCGGGCGGTCGGGAGCGACATTTGCTGGACATTGCAGAGCTTAAGCTAAGGGGAACCCACCACTGGGAGAACGCCGCCGCCGCCGCCTGTGCCGGACTGGCGCGAGGTGTCGAACCGGATAACATTGCCCGGGCTCTCCGGTCATTCAGCGGTGTCGAACATCGCCTGGAACTGGTCAGGGAACTCAACGGTGTGTTCTACTATAACGATTCCATCGCCTCCAGCCCAACCCGAACTATGGCCGGCATTCGGGCCATAGGCGGGGATATAGTGCTTATCGCCGGCGGATCAGACAAGTACGTTTACTTTGACGAACTGGCCGAGAACATCGTCGCGGGAGTGCGGGCAGTAGCCCTGATTGGCGTAACGGCCCACAAGATTGATGCGGCCATAGCAGGAGCCGAGAAGCGAATGAATGGGAAAGTTCAACGAGCGTATTGTTCCAGTCTCGCCGAGGCGTTGTCCTGGTGCCGCAGCATGGCCAGGCCAGGAACAAGCGTGATGCTTTCTCCCGCCTGCGCAAGCTTTGACATGTTTAGGAACTTCGAGGATCGCGGCAGGCAATATAAGGAGCTGGTGTGGGGGCTCTAGTTGTCCCTCCTCGCAAGACTTCAAAAGGCTCGCTCTGCGGCGGTCTCGATGTTAAGGATGGCGTTCTTCAATCACAAGTTGCTCGTCTCCCAGTGCATGGCCATGACATTATGAAGGCATTAGACTAATCTAGGAATTCTAGGAGGAGTCGTCCAATGAAGTCGCAACATTATATCGATTTGGCGCACCGCTATGGAGCGCACAACTACCACCCACTGCCCGTGGTCATATCCGAAGCCGAGGGAGTAATCGTAAAGGACCCTGAAGGCAAGGTGTATTATGATTTTCTGTCCGCCTACTCCGCGGTCAATCAGGGACATCGGCACCCGAAGTTGATGAAAGCTGTTATCGACCAGCTCGACCGCTGCACACTGACCTCCCGTGCGTTTCACAACGACATGATGGGCCCCTTCCTGGAAAAGTTGTGCAAGTATACCGGTTACGAAATGGCCCTGCCAATGAACACTGGCGCTGAAGCGGTGGAGACGGCTCTCAAGTTGGCGCGTCGTTGGGGTGTGGAGAAGAAGGGCATCGTGGATGGCCAACAGGAGATCATTGTGGCAGAGAACAATTTCCACGGACGCACTATCACCATAGTCTCCTTCTCTACTGATCCTGTGGCTCGCAATAATTACGGTCCGTATACCGCGGGTTTCAAAATTGTGCCTTATGACGATGTCGCAGCAATCGAGTCAGCTATAACAGCAAACACCTGCGCTGTGCTCTTGGAGCCTATTCAGGGCGAGGCCGGAGTCTACCTGCCTTCGCCGGGATACTTGAGAGCTGTCTATGATCTGTGCGAGGCCAACAACGTTCTCTTTATTGCCGACGAAATACAGACCGGATTTTGCCGCACGGGCAGGAAATTCGCCTGTGATCATGAGGGCGTAAAGCCCCATGTCATGACTCTTGGCAAAGCGTTGGGTGGTGGCGTTATAACTGTTTCGGCGGTAGTGGCCGACAGGGCGGTTATGGAGGTGTTCACACCCGGTTCTCATGGATCCACCTTCGGAGGGTATCCACTGGCCATGGCCGTGGGAATAGCCGCTCTGGAAATACTGGAGGAGGAGCGCCTGGACGAGAATGCCGAACGCCTGGGACACATTTTCCGTGAACGTGTCGCCGCGATTTCTTGCCCGAGGGTTGTGCAAGTCCGTGGCAAGGGCCTGCTGAATGCAGTGGTCTTTGAGGCGGGTTTTGAGGCATGGGATGTTTGCGTTGCCCTTAAGGAGGCCGGGTTGTTGGCCAAGCAGACCCACGGCAACATCATCCGGTTTGCGCCGCCGCTGGTGATTACCGAAAGTCAGCTGTTGGCCGGTCTGGACATTATCGCCAAGGTGTTTGAGCAAATCAGATAAGCTGGACTTGCCGAGTGAATTCGACTAAAAAAGATGGCTGAGCCTATTCCAGCTCAGCCATCTTTTTGTCGTGATATCGGTTAAACAGAAGGAGGGAAACCGCCGCACCGCACACCGCCATGAACATGTCCCACTGGGTGTCAAGCATATCTCCCTGAAGCGACATGATGTACCGGGCATCCATACCTGAGATCAAAACAGCGCCAAACTCCAGCAGTTCCCAGGCAGCGCTGAAGGCCAGAACCATGCACAGAAGAACAAGATGGAAGAATGGACCGCGTTTCATGTGTCCTGGCCGCAGGATTATTTCTTTGAAGACCAGGACAGGAATGAAGCCCTGTGCAAAGTGGCCTACCCGATCGTAAAAATTCCGACTATGCCCAAGGCTGTCCTTGATGAAATCGAAGAGGGGGTTGTAGGTATATGTGTACTTAGCCCCTATCATGAGGATAATTACGTATAGAAGTCCTAAGGCGTAGACAAATGTTGTGAAGGTGAAGCGACGATAGGTGAGTACGGTGGCTGTCACACCCATCACTATCGGCAGTGAAAGCATGACCCAGGCAAAAGTGTCGTCGTGCCCAATGAAGGACCAGATAAAGAACGCAATTCCGACCATTAGAAAGGCGACATGGGTCTTGAAGTCCTTAGTGGCAGTTACTGATTTCAGCTGCATAATGCAGTCCCCCTTGTGAACGGTGGTAATCAGGTCCCATATTGTCCGGTTACTGCTATATATTATAGCATTGTTGTACTGCGATCCTTGAATGAATCAGTATTTGTGAAGGATTAAGCCACTATTGTGCCGAAGAAATGGAATACTGCCAGCCTCAGGGCGGGGACCAGGGGGTGAAGAGATGAAGCCAGCCAACCACATTAGCCTGATATCATGGAACGTTAACGGACTGCGCGCCTGCCTCAACAAGGGGTTCATGGAATTCTTTAATCGCGCTCAGTCCGACATATTCTGTGTTCAGGAAAGTAAGCTGTCGGCAGGCCAGGTGGATCTCGATCTGCCTGGATACCAGCAGTACTTCAACTACTCCGAGAAGAAAGGTTACTCGGGAACAGCGGTTTTCACCAGGAAACAGCCCGTTAACGTGACCATGGGCATTGGCATGGACCGCCACGATAAGGAAGGTCGTCTTGTTACATTGGAGTACGAGTCATTCTATCTGGTTAACGTCTATACACCGAATACACAGAGGGGCCTCGAGCGCCTGCAATACCGCATGGAATGGGAAGACGACTTTCGCAGCTTTGTCCGGTCGTTGAGCAATCATAAGCCGGTGGTTATCTGCGGCGACCTAAATGTAGCACACCGCGAGATCGACCTCAAGAACCCCAGGACGAATCGCCGCAATGCAGGCTTCACCGACGAGGAGAGGGGAAAGTTTTCGGAACTTCTGGATGCGGGTTTTGTGGATAGCTATCGCCACTTTTACCCTGACCGTGAGGATGCCTACACCTGGTGGTCGTACTTCGCCAACTCCAGAGAGAGAAACATAGGGTGGCGTATAGACTATTTCCTTGTCTCCCGTGGGTTGCGCGAAAACCTGCTTCAGGCCGATATACTCCCTGAGGTTTTCGGTTCAGACCATTGTCCAGTAGGGTTGACAATAAAGGTGCCCGAAATGCAATCTTGAACTACATAGACGATATTATGAGGAGGTAAGTTATGAACACGAAAGAAATCCTGGATCTGGCGCTGCAACTGGCTGGAATGGCTGAGGTGCCGGGTGACACCGGTATCCTGGTGGAAGGAGAAAACATCAAAAGGGTACTTATTGGTGTCGACATGGGAACAGCGGAGATACTACTGGCAAGACAGCTTGGGGTCGATTTGGTCATCGGGCATCACCCGGTGGGGGGCACGACCCGCAGTCAGTTCCCCGAAGTCATGAAGCGCCAGTACGATAAAATGATCGAGGCCGGTTTACCAATTAACCGCGCCCAGAAGGCCCTGGCCAAGAAAATCGGCCAGGTAGAGCGGGCCGGGCACGCGGGCAACTACGACCAGGCCTGGTCCGCAGCCAGACTCTTGAACATGCCCTTCATGGGCATACACTCGCCGACAGATGTACTGGCTGAACGTGCTGTAGAGGCGAAACTGGAGGAAGCTCTCAAAGATAAGCCTCGCGCTACCCTGCAGGACATCCTGGATGCGTTGAACGAGATGCCCGAATACCAGAAGACACTTAGCAAGCCAGTCATAAGGGTCGGTTCGGCAGGAGACTTTGCCGGGAAACCGGTCGTTATTATGGCCGGAGGTACCAATGGTGGAGTCGATGTAATAAAGGCCTACTTTGACGCCGGAATTGGCACAACAGTATCCATGCATATGCCCGAAGATGTCATAACCGCAGTAAAGGAACAGAATATCGGCAATATTGTCGTCGCCGGACATATGGCCAGTGACTCGATCGGATTGAATGTATTCATCAAGGCTCTGCAGGAGAGGGGCCTCGAAGTAATCCGCATGAGCGGCATCATTGACCCCAGCTAGAAGCAGTAATAATCGCCGCCCACCTCGCTCTGAGGTGGGCGGACTGTTTTGATGCTCCTCTTTTTTGCCAGGTCGCGAACGAAAAGCCACCCTCGGGTATCTAGTGGGATGAAAGGAGGGGTGATGCCCGGTGACAGAAAGTGATTTTATCAGCGAGCTGGAACGCGAACAAGGGTATCTGGAGAAGGCGTCATTGGCTCTTATGGGCAACCAATCGGATGCCGAAGACGCATTTCAGGAAGCGTGCCTGCGCGCATTTGTCAGCCGTGAGCAGCTCCAGGGCGGTACTGCGTCTTTCAGACCATGGATGAAGCGCATCCTGCTTAACGTATGCCTGCGCAACATTGAAAAGCGCAGGCGTGTAATTCCGCTGGGGCTGAGGTCCGAGGTTTTGCCGGAGGAGACTACCTCGCATGATGAGCTAGGCGCTGTGTGGAGCAATGTTCGCACGCTCAACCCAGCACTGCGGGAAACCATAGTGCTGCGCTATGTCTTCGACCTGAGCCAGGAACAGGTTTCCGAGCAAATGAAGGTTCCTCTGGGGACCGTAAAATCCCGCATAAACAGGGCTCTCGAACAGCTGAGGGCGGAGTTCGCGGCACAAGGAGAGGAGGACAACGAGGATGAGAGCAGAGCAGGACTTTGAGGACGTTTTGCGCAGAGAGACGGTACAGTGGAACAATACAAGAACCAGCGGCGGGGNNCCTTGCGAAGCCAGGCCAAAGCACTGAGCGATTTGGAGCGGAAGCGCATTGCGTCTGAGACCGCAGACCTCTTCCCGATTAAGGTGGCTCCGCCCAAACATCGGCACAGGTCGGGATGGAGACAGTTGGCGGCAGCATTTGTTATTGGTGCAGTGCTCTTTAGCATGGCGCCGGCCATGGCGCGAAACTCCCTTGATATACCGGGCATTGGTATGCTGGTGCAGAAGGTTGCCCTGCGCCACACAGGGCTGGATTGGGCCTTCGAAAACGGCTACATGCGGGGCACTCTTGTTCAGGTCAGCAGCGGCGAGGTCACCGTCAGGATCCTGGGTTATCTGGCTGACCCGGTGCACACCACGGTTATATATCTGGTCCAGGGCGTGGATCAGGCGGCCATAGATGCCAACCAGGTGCCGGTAGTCATTCAGAGCATTCAGGGTGAGGGTGCCATCAGCTGGGGGGGCGAGATTATGTCCACCTCTGTAGGGTTTGTGGGCACAGTCCACACCTGGGCCATACCCGACAGTGAGGCTATCCTGAACCTGAGGATAGGAACACCCGCCGGCAATGACATGAACGTGGTGCTGCCGGTAAGCAGGGAAGAGGTGAGCAAGCTTGCCAGGACCCAGGAAATAGGGCTGGCGCACACGATAGAAGGCATCACTGTAGACGTGGATACTGTCACCGTGACACCATCACAGCTCTTGGTTGAGTACCGGATTCGCGGCCAGGGGGCCATGACCGGAGGGGGGTTGTCGCGCCTGGAGCCGTTACGTCTTGAGGGCCCTGGAATCAACCTTAGTCATCGTGCAGGCTCAGGTGGGTCATACGATTATGAGACAGACGAGTGGAGGCTGCGGGCCATCTTCGATCGTCCAAACAGCATTCTGGGTCTTCAGTTCGTTGTGCCTAACCTGGCCAGGCATATAACGGTGAACTTCGAGTGGCCTCTAGAGGGAGAGACTGCTTCCGCCATTAGCGGTAGCCTGGTGGCAGAGATTTACGACATAAGCTTTGACGGTGGCGAGGTGTTCTTCCGTTATAAGGGAGTTGACGGCCTGCGCGACTTCTCCCTCGCGTATGCCGACGGCAGCAAAGAGTCCATTTCTCATCCCGTCATTAGCTGGATCCCAGGGGAGTGGACAGGCGTAAAGCTTAGAGTCAAAGAGGGGGCAACTCCCATAGCAGTGCACGCCCATGGTGGCAGTGTTATCATAGAGGGGCCCTGGCTGATACCCTTAGTAATAGATTAGACGCAAGAGAGAAGTCGACCCCGAAATCATCAGGGCCGACTTTTCTTTGCGTTAGCGGGAATGCCGCAAGATGAACTCGCTTTTTGCCTCTGTGTAGGCCACCCGGTCATCCCGGTAGAGCAGAGCAAGACGTTGCTTCAGTCTGCCGTATGCGTCTCGCAACTCTGCATCCCGGCGCAACGCGTCGCGAAAAGCGAGATGCCTCGCCAACTCGGCGCTGTCTGCTGGGCAAACGTACAGATGATGAGCAGGTAGATCTCCCTTTTGCCTGAAAGCCTCGCGGTCAGGGACTCCCTGGTCTCCCGTGTGCTTGTAGCCCGCCCGAGTGAGCTTCTCAATGGCGGTAGCGATATCCTCACGCCTCACCACTACATCGACATCAATTACGGGCTTTGCCGCCAGTCCGGGGACGGCAGTGCTGCCCACGTGTTCTACTGCCAAAGCTGTATCGCCGAGGGCACAAACTAGCATTCGTTGCAGCGAGGCAAAGATATCCGGCCAAGCCGGGTCATAATCCGTAACGATCACCGGGTTGTTTTTGAGCTGCGACATTCGACTAACCTCCCTGCTTGGATCATAAACGTTAATCACGAATCGTTAATCATGAGTTAAAGCGCCCTGAACAAAAACCACTAGTTATTAGCAAAGCGAACCAGGGACTGCTCCCGCGAGGACCGGCAACAGGTGACAAGAGACGAGCCCCAGCGCATTCCTTTAGTACCAGTGTCCCTCGTCTATATTGACTGTGTCCGGTCTTCCACGTTCCCATCAGCGCTCTATCAGTTGAATCAGTGCTGATCAGGCTGTCGTAGCCTTCACACGAATCACTACTCATTTATCATGACAAGAGCCGCAGTGTCTGGAGCCTGTCGTCTGGCGGCCGGTCTACCAGCTGAAATATGGCACTGGCACCGGAACCTCTACCCGTCCTTCTTTGACTACAGTATGGACATTGCGCAATGCGGTGATGTCCTGTAGCGGATCCCCATCGATGACGACAAAGTCCGCCAGTTTACCCGGTTCAAGGGTCCCCAGTATGTCATCTTTGCCCAGAGCCTCAGCTGCAACCCGGGTAGCAGCGCAGATGGTGTTCATTTCGCCGTAACCGAACCTGACCATCATCTCCATCTCGGTGTGCATAGGACAGAAGTCCATATCAGCCATGACCATGTCTGTACCAACAGCAATTTTTATCCCAGCCGCCGCAGCTTTTCTAAACTGACTTTCCAGCATATCATCGGTGGCGATCCACCAGTCTGCATAGCGCATCACCAGGCTACGCTTGAAGGGATCCACGGCGCCTGGGTTGGCCTTGGCCTTGCGAGCGGCCACCCCACCGCTGTGATAGGCGATCATGGTTGGGATGAGGAAGGTGCCTCGCTCGGCCATCAGTTCACGACACTCGTTAGTTAGATGAGTGCCGTGTTCGATCGTATCGACTCCGGCCATTATGGCCATCTTAGCCGCCGGCATTATCGCGGCATGACAGGCAACGCGGAATCCCAGACGGTGTGCCTCGTCTACCCCTGCGTCAAGTTCCTCCTGCCGATATTCGGGCGTTTCGGAGCGGTGGCTGGTCAATATCTTGATCAAGTCTGCCCCTGCCCTGACTTGTTCACGCACGGCCTTGCGGATAGCTTCAGCTCCATCTGCCTGGACGACGCTGTCGCTGCACTCGTAACCGTGTCCTCCGGTCATGCAAATGCCTTTGGCAGAGGTGAAAATTCGTGAACCAGGGATATAGCCTAATTCAATGGCTCGACGCAGCTTCAGGCCGGTTCCGCTGGACAAGTCTCTTACCGTGGTTACACCTTTCTCCAGGCTGGAGCGGACATTGCGTGCTGCCAATAGGGCGGCCAGGCCTTCACCCTCCATGTACTCCATAATATTGGGTTGTCCATACCAGTAGTCCACGTGGACGTGCATATCGATTAGCCCGGGCACTATCGTCCTGTCGCCCAAATCCACCACTGCAACACCCTCAGGCACTCCCTCGCCGGGGAGTATAACCTCTTTGACGCGGCCGCCTTCAACCCAAAGAGCAGCCCGATCCTTTGCCTTGCTGCCGGTTCCGTCTATCAGCCTGTGGACCAGATAAACAACACTCACATTAACGCCTCCTTGATTTACATTCCTGCTCAAATATTCCCCGTGAAGTCTAACCATCCCTGCCGGGTTATCAGCAATTCTTCGCAAGGGGAAGGATTAGGCAGATCTTAAGCGAAGTAATCGGGAGGAGTCATCTAGCTGGGAGGTTTGAGTATGTCGGTTAGTGTTAGTTTTGATCGTTATTACAAATATGAAGAACTCAGTGACTGTTTGAAGCAGTATGCTGAGAAGTTCCCGCACTTGGCGGCGTTGCAGTCCATTGGCTCTAGCCATGAGGGACGCCAGATTTGGGCCATGACCATAACCAACTCGGCGACGGGGAGCCACGACCATAAGCCTGCCATGTACGTTGATGGGAATATCCATGCGGGGGAAGTCACTGGTTCCATGGCCGCGCTTTACCTCATCGATTATCTGCTCACAAACTATGGTTGTAATGAAACGGTGACGCGCCTGCTGGACGCATGCACGTTTTACGTGCTCCCGCGCATCAACCCAGACGGCGCCGAGTTGTATTTAACTTCGCCAACGTTACTGCGCAGCAGCGTCCGGCCGTTCCCTGACTACCGCAAGTCTGAAGATCCACCAGGGCTGCACGCCGAGGATATAGATGGTGACGGCAAGATACTACTCATGCGATTGCAGGACGACCTGAGGGGTTCGTGGAAGATTGATGGCGAGGACCCGAGGATCATGGTCGAGAGACATCCCCTCGACCAGACAGGTCCGTTCTATCACGTCTATACTGAAGGCCTTTTGCGTGATGCGAAGGGTCAGCCTGCCCGGGAAGTCAAGCTGCCTCTGGTTCAGGTGCCGACCAAGTACGGACTTGATCTCAACAGGAACTTCCCTTCGGGGTTTAGTCCTCTTACGCCGGGAGCGGGGGTCTTCCCGCTGTCAGAACCAGAAACCCGCAATCAGGTCGAGTTTGTTACTGGTCACCCTAACATAGCCGGGGTACTGCTATACCACACCACTGGTGGGGTACTTTTCAGGCCTCACAGTACCATCCATGATAGCAAGTTCGACAAAAAGGACATCCATCTGTACGAAGCAATAGGTCAGTTGGGCTATGAGAGCACCGGTTATCCTGTGGTGTGCTGCTACGGGGATATTTTCTCCGGCGTCTTTGATGATTGGTGTTTTGACCAGCGAGGGCTTCTGGCGTTTACTCCTGAGTTATGGAACGCAGAAAGCCGTGCCTCAGGCTCCGAGAAAGTAGATTTCTTCAAAAAGCAAACCAGTAAAGAGAAACGAGATATTGAGCATAAGCTACTTATCTGGAATGACCGCGAGCTTTCCGGGCGAGGTTTTATCAACTGGCGTCCTTATGATCATCCGCAGTTGGGTCAGGTTGAAATCGGAGGCTGGGACACTAAGGAGTGCCGACAAAATCCGCCTCCTGCCTTTCTCAAGGGCGAGTGCCACAAGATGACCCTGTTTGCTCTAAGTTACGCCGCGGCTCTTCCGCACGCTGTGATCGAAGAGGTAACAGTTACCGCGCTGGCGCCGCAGCTCTACCAGATAGAAGTTCTGGTGGCCAACCGTGGATTTCTTCCTACTAACATCACGGAACAGGCGGTAAAACAGCAAGCCGTGCGTCCTGACCGGGTGCGAATCGAGGTCCCAGACGGGGTCAAACTCTTAGGTGGAGAGAGTCAGATGGAGTTAGGCTTCCTGGAAGGGTACGCTCTGGCGCAGGATGTATGGGGACGGTATAAGTCACCCTCCAACCAGATGGCCCGGGCATCGTGGACCGTGGAGGTGGTTGGAAGCGAACCACATCAAGTTGCATTAAGCCTGCTATCCGAGCGCGGAGGCGTTTCGGAAACTATTGTCGACCTGGCATAATACTAGAAAGTGAGGTAATGCAATGACGAAACTGGATCACAAGTACTACGGCTTTATCAACCGGGAGGTCTGCAACGTAGGTGAAGCGCCCTTCAAGAACGTAATCAGCAAGGTTGTCACACAGGCCCGTTTCGCCGAGCCTTTCACCGTCATCAGGCAGGAACAGGGGTGGTATGAGGTTACTCTCTCTGACACGTACCAAGGGTGGGTGTCTCCTGCTGAGGTCATTCTCACCAGTGAAGCGTTCTGGAAAAGCTATCAGTCAGGTCCGATGGTGTTGGTGACGTCTCACTTTGCGTACGTCTTCAGTGATCAGGCGGGAGGTTATTACACAGAGGGCAAGGACAACAGGCTCCTGCTTACAGGGGTTACTATGGCTACAATGCTTAAACTGCTGTCCGAGGAAGGTGACGCATACAGAGTGCTCCTGCCCGATGCTTCTACCGGGCTTATACCGAAAGCCGATGCGGAAGTAATACCGGCATTTAACCGGATTAGCAGAGGCACCGCCGAAAGCATTGTCGCTTTGGGGAAGGAGTTCCTCGGTCTGCCATATTACTGGGGTGGTACCACGTCCTACGGATTCGATTGCTCCGGCTTCATGCAGACAATATATAAAATGAACGGCATCCATCTTCTGCGGGACGCGCACCAGCAGTATGAAATGGGGCAGGAAGTACCAGAGCGCAAGGATTTGCGCATGGCCGACATGGTATTCTTCTCAACCTATCGCGAAGGTCCTTCCCATGTGGGCATCTATATCGCTGACGGTCGCTACATCCACTCCGGCAGCAAAGGCATTGCCATAAACAGTTTTGATCCAGATGACGACCTTTACAGTGAACCATTGGACCAGAAGTATCTGGGGGCGCGGAGGATTCTTTAATAGCTACCAGCCGCCAGCCACCTGGCGCCGGCATTTCGCGCCCAGCGGTTGGACGAGCAGTCAGCACTCAGCAATGAGCATTCAGCAATCAACCATTGCTCCACCAAGCGCTAAGCGCCAAGCGCCAGATCCCGCTGTGGTACCTGTGTCCCCGCCTGTGGTATCAGAGGCCGGCAATCCATTCCCTATCAGGTTCATCAGTCTCATCAGTTCCCGTATCAGACTGTCGTACCCCAGCTGGTGGCTGGCGCCTATACCCCTATCGTCATGAAATGAGGTGTACCAATGAAAATAAAGAGTATCGAAGTTGGCAAACTCACCATCCCGCTCAAGAAACCTTTTAAGACGGCTCTGCGGGTTCTCGCGGTATCTGAGACACTGGTAATCAAGCTGAACACCGATGAAGGACTGGTCGGCTACGGCGCAGCCTCTCCCACGGCGGTAATTACGGGAGACACCATGGGTTCTATCCGGGGGGCATTGGCTGAAGCCCTGATCCCCCAACTGGTCGGCATGGACGTTATGAACTATGAAGCGCTCATAGCCAAGGTAAACAGTGGTGTTGTGCGCAACTCCAGCACCCGGGCTGCCCTGGATATGGCAATCTACGACCTGGTCGGTAAGATGTATGGTGTTCCTGTGTATCGTATGCTGGGTGGGCATAAGGATCGCTTCGAGACAGACATTACGGTCAGCGTTAACAGCCCTGAAGAAATGTCGGCTGACGCCAAAGGCTACATATCTGACGGCTTTACTACCTTAAAAATGAAAGTAGGCGTCGGAGCCGATATAGACATCCTCCGTGTCAAGGCCGTGCGGGACGCGGTTGGTCCTGACATTAAAATAAGGCTGGACGCTAACCAGGGCTGGAATGCCAAAGAAGCCGTGCGTGTCATACGTAAGATGGAAGACATGGGCCTGGATATCGAGCTGGTGGAGCAACCCGTCAAGTATCATGATTTTGAAGGCCTCAAGTTTGTCACCGATAATGTCATGACTCCTGTTCTGGCCGACGAAAGCGTCTTTTCCCCCGAAGACGCACTGCGCATAATCAACATGCGGGCTGCCGACATAATTAACATCAAGCTCATGAAGGCAGGGGGCATACATAACGCGCTGAAGATAAATGCCATGGCTGAGAGCGCCGGTATTGAGTGCATGGTCGGCTGCATGATCGAGAACAAGATTGGTATAGCCGCGGCTTCGCATTTCGCTGCAGCCAAGAAGAACGTAACCCGCATGGATCTCGACGCACCTTTCCTGCTGGCGGCCGAGCCAGTGGAAGGCGGCATCTCCTTTGACGGGCCGATGATTGTCCTGTCTGAGCACCCGGGACTGGGAATTGTCAAAGTCAACGACCTGGAGATCCTCAGTTAAAGCCGTAGGGGCAACAAAAAAGGGGCCGTGTCGATACTTAAGTAGTATCGGCCCGGCCTCTTCTCTATTTGGTGATTTACGTCCGAGAAAACTGAAACGTACGATAGGACGAAAAAATGGCAC
>DDWC01000006.1 GCA_002345475.1 Firmicutes bacterium UBA2296 | reverse complement strand
AGCCCAAGGACATGAAACGGGCCATCGCCAGAATAGTTGCCTATGTCCGCCGTTACCTGCCGCAGATCGTCCTCGCCGTCTCTCTGGCAATGGCAGGGGCAATCTTCACGATTTTGGGCCCGGACATTCTGAAGCGCATTACTAATCTCATAGCTGAAGGGCTAGTCACGGGAATAGATGTTGTTGAAGTCGGCCGCATTAGCCTCATCCTGGCCGTACTTTATGGTTTCAGTGCTGTATTCTCATACATTCAGGGTTTCATAATGGCCACGGTTACCCAGAAGGTGGCCCGCAGCCTGCGTTCAGACATCTCACAGAAAATTAACCGACTTCCCCTCAGTTACTTCGACAACACTACTTTTGGCGATGTATTGAGCCGCGTCACCAACGATGTGGATATGGTCGCACAGACCCTGAATCAGAGCGTTGCCACCCTGGTGTCTGCCACCACACTGTTTCTGGGCTCCCTTGTTATGATGCTAATGACCAGTGTGGCCATGACAGCTACCGCCGTCACCTCTTCGTTGCTCGGGTTTGGCTTGATGATGCTGATCATAACCAAATCGCAGAAACATTTCGTACGCCAGCAACGGGAACTCGGTGCGCTAAACGGACACATTGAGGAAACGTATTCCGGGCACAGCGTGGTGCGGGTCTACAATGCCGAAGCGGAAGCCAAGGCAAGGTTCGCCGCCATTAACAATGATTTGTTTGACAGCGCCTGGCGCTCACAGTTTCTCTCCGGTTTGATGCAACCTCTCATGATGTTTGTGGGCAACTTTGGTTACGTTGCGGTCTGCGTCATAGGAGCGACTCTGGTTATGAATGGCAATATCAGCTTTGGGGTGATTGTCGCCTTTATGGTTTACGTGCGGTTGTTCACCCAGCCCCTGACCCAAATTGCCCAGGTGGCCACCAGCCTGCAATCCGCCGCGGCAGCAGGCGAGCGGGTCTTCGACTTTCTCGATGAAGCGGAACTGGCCGATGAAAGCCACAAGACACTCAGGCTGGACGCCGTCAAAGGCCTTGTAGAGTTTGATAACGTGCGCTTTGGCTATCATGACGACAAAGAGGTAATCCACGGGTTTTCCGCCGTGGCTCAGCC
This sequence comes from Firmicutes bacterium UBA2296, assembly GCA_002345475.1. Classification (GTDB taxonomy): domain Bacteria; phylum Bacillota; class UBA994; order UBA994; family UBA994; genus UBA2296. Next base: position 17,115 of record DDWC01000006.1, on the reverse strand, counting down.
TGGCCAGAAAATAGCCATTGTCGGACCCACCGGTGCCGGCAAGACAACCATGGTAAACTTGCTCATGCGTTTTTACGAATTGAATGGTGGGGAAATACGCGTCGACGGTGTACCTCTACATCGTATCCCCCGGGAAAACGTTCATCAGTTGTTTGGCATGGTTCTGCAGGACACCTGGCTTTTCGAAGGCACTATACGGGAGAACCTCGCCTACAGTACGCCAGGGGTAAGTCATGATGACGTGATAGCCGCCTGCAAAGCCATAAGCATAGACCGCCTCATTAGAACTCTGCCGTTGGGGTATCATACCGTCCTTGACGACAGCACCAGTCTGTCCACGGGAGAGAAGCAACTGCTCACCATCGCCCGCGCGGTGCTGGCCAACGCACCTCTTCTTATTCTGGACGAGGCCACCAGCTCGGTAGACACCCGGACTGAACTACTCATTCAAAACGCCATGGACAGGCTGATGGCTGGCCGGACCTCGTTCATTATTGCCCACCGGCTTTCGACAATCAAAAATGCCGACCTCATCCTGGTGATGAATGAGGGCGACATTGTGGAAAGCGGCACGCACGAAGAGCTTCTGGCCCGAAATGGTTTCTATGCTGAACTCTACAACAGCCAGTTTGAAGAGGCCGTTGCCGGCGATTAGCATTCAGCATTCAGCATTCAGCGAAGGGGCTATGGTAGCGGCGAGACTCTTGCTCGCGGTGAGTTGTACAGACGTGAGACGTGAGGCATTAGACAATTGGTGTGCGGAGAACGTGGGCACAGCGTGCTGTGCCCCTACAATAAAAGGGTCTAATTCCGCAAAGCACCAATAACTACGAGCCTGGAGCTAAGGTCCTCTTCATCCATCTCACGTCTGTGGTGCCTGTGTCCTCGCCTGTGGTAACAGTGGCAGGCACTCCCTCTTCCATCAGGTTAATCAGTTCCTATCAGATTCCGTCAGGCTGTCGTATTCGCTCCTGGCGGCGGGTGGCTGCCGGCTGTCCACTATCGCCTCACCCACGCGAGACCGTGAAACGTAGCAGAGTCTTCAGTTTGTCCGGAGCGACGCGGCGCGGGTCGGAAAGATATATTTCTCTGTGTGTCAGGGAAATGCGCCTGTATCCCTGTTCTCTGATATGGGCTTCCATGCGGCGGAAGCTTTCCGGCTCTGTATCATAGCTTCCGACGTGCATCATCTGACAGACTAACCCCTCTTCAACGCTGATCAGTTGAGTCCGATCCAGATATGGATTGGGCTTCTTTTTTTTGACTTCAGTCAAGAAACTCTGAAACATATTCTCATCCAGGAAGTCAGGCTGGCGAATCATAATTTCATAGGTGTAGTTGGTCTTGTCCTCTGCACCGACCGCGGTATTCACCAAATCCCAGACTCCTTCCAGCGGAAACACCGTGTAATCGTAATATGCCGCCGGTGCGTCCTCTTTCCGGTATGACATTTTGACGGCGTAGCTCAGTGAATACAGTGCTTCAACAGCCTGAGAGAAGTCATGGGCATTAGGGTCTCCGTGTCCGGTGACCGAGATAAAAGACATAAGAGGCACCTGCACAATTTCCGGCGTTGCTGCGGGCAGATAGAGCGACCTAAAGTCCTTCCGGTAATCTACTTTCTTCATGGAGAACACCTCCCCTGTTAAACTGCTGACCGACCCTCGCGACCTGCCCATTGACGACGGCTCTGGCCAATCAAGCTGGCACGCATATCCTCTGGCATAAAGTTTCGCCACAATTGTGCGCTACCCTGCTATCCGGGAAGGAAAAATGGCTTCCGCCGTCGAATTAACTGAATATTGGAATACAGCGATCATAATATTAAGGAGGCATCTTGCATGAACGGGAACTATTTTATCCTTTATGAAGTCGCCATGGAATTCGCGGAACTGGTTGGAAAGACCAACATCAAACTGAATGACAAACAGATGAAAACGATCCTTAAAGTAGCGGACCCGATATGGACCAGCGAGAACACACAGAGCGCTCTAAAGCATTTCGTCAAGCTGAGTGAAGCGGTTGGTGACATAAACCGCAAGGAGTTTGGCGACAAACTGATTGACCATCTTAAACACAGACATTCCGACTTTGAAGACCGCATTTGTCAGGATTCGGCGGGACAACTGGTTGCCGCTATCCGCGGGTAAACTGGAGCTGGCGGGCAGGAGATTCTACCTGCGTGGCGAATCTCTAGTGCCGGGTGATTACATGAACACTGAAATGGATTTGCAGTCCCTGGCGGAAAGCCTCAGCATTGAGCTGTTTAGCAGACCTTACCTGGGTGCAGTACGCCTGAATCCTCGGCTCCGGACCTCCGCCGGTCGTTTCCTCGGCGCCGGCAAGATTATAGAAATCAACCCGGCGTATATTGATGCCCATAAGCAAAAGGGCCTCATTGATACCCTTAAGCATGAGTTGATTCACTACCACTTTCCGCAGGCAGGGCATGGACCCGTATTTCGGCGCGAGGCCGAACGGATTGGTTGCAGCCGTTTCTGCTTGCCCTTGGCCGGTAGCGTTCCGACGCGGCGCTATGTCTGCGAGAGTTGTGGACACATTTACCTGCGTCGGCGCCGCATAGATATTAAACGGTACCTGTGCGGCAAGTGCAAAGGGAAGCTATGCGGGAGCTGACACTCCGACATAGCTTCCCTTTTTGTCGCGCACCGAGCACCTGCTCAGAAGTTGTGTTCGTTGATGGATTTGTTGCGGTACACCAGATCAGGGCTTTCTGCAAAGCCCAGGTATCGCCAGAAGCTGTTCCCAGACTCGTTGTCTGCAAAGACCACAAGAGCCACTTTGTTGATCCCCTCAGCCCGCAGCGAAATCAAGGCCCGCTCCACCAGCATCTTCCCCAGCCCCTGTCTGCGACAGTGTGCTGCCACTGCCAAGTGGTAGATATACCCCCGCCTGCCATCATGCCCGGACAGAATGACAGCTAATACTCTCTTTTCGTCTTCCGCCAGAAAACATGTAGTGGGGTTGCGCCGCAAGAACTTGTGTATGCCTTCCCTGGTGTCATCAAGACTGCGCAGCCCCATGCCCGGAGTGTCTGCCTACAGTCTGTAGACGGCATCATAGTCTGTATCCAGCATCTGACGCACCTGAACACCCTGAGCATCTGGACTTCTGCCCTCCATACCCGCCCGCCTTTCCGTACAATCATTAACTCCATGATACCGTACCGCTGCCTGCCGTGAAATCGGTCTGCCCACATACTTTTGCCGATCCATGGAGGAACAGGCTTTGCCGACCGCGAAGAAGTAATCACGTCAACAGTTGAGCATGTCCTGAATTATGTCAAAATAGGGAGGTAGAAAAATGGCGAAACAATTGCTACGAAATGAGGTCCCCGCGGAACAGACCTGGAATGTAGCCGACATCTACTGTACAGCCTCCGACTGGGAAGAGGATCTCAAACAGCTGACTGCGGTGGTCAGCTCAGTTACGCAATACAAGGGTAAACTGGGACAGGGGCCACTGGAGCTACTTGGTTGCCTGGAAGCCGCCGAGAAAGTGCAGGCCAAGGCGCTGAAGGTTGTCAGTTACGCCACTTTGAGCATCGCCAGCGACGGCACAAATCCTGAATACCAGTCAATGGCCGGCAAAGCCATGGGCGCCATGGCCGAGCTACAGTCGCAGACATCCTTCGTGCAGTCTGAGGCACTGAGTCTGCCGGAAGGCACGCTGGAACACTACCTGGAGACGGAGGAAGGTCTCTATCCCCACCGCTTCACGCTGCGCAAGTGGATTGAGCAAAAACCCCATGTTATGAGCTCAGAGACGGAAATGGTACTGGCCGCGCTGGGCCAGGTGCTCAACGCACCGCAGGAAGCATACGAAAGATCGCGCTCTGCCGATCTTAAGTTCGAACAGGTCACCGACAGCAGCGGTGCAACTTACCCCATGTCGCTGGGCCGTCACGACCCAGCCAATGATCTGACCCTTGGTCGCAACGCTTACGCTGAGCTAACGCGACAGATCTCGCGCTACCAGCACACTTACGGCACCCTATGGGGAACCGAAGTAAAAAAGAACGTGGTCACGGCCAGGCTGCGCGGCTACGACTCTGCGGTTCACATGTTGCTGCATCAGCAAGAGGTAACCTCAGACATTTATCACAACATTCATGACGTCATACTCACGGAACTGGCGCCCCACATGCGCCGCTACGCCCAGCTGCGCAAAAGGGTTCTCGGCCTTGACAGGATGCTTTACTGTGACATCGAAGCTCCGCTGGACCCGGACTTCAGCCCTCCGGTGACCTATGACGAAGCGGCAAAACTGGTCCTGGACGGCCTTTCCGTGCTGGGAGAAGAATACTCCGAAATCATGCGCCAGGGCCTTTATAACCGCTGGGTAGACCGTGCCGACAACGTCGGCAAGCGCACCGGCGCTTTCTGCAACTCCGTGTATGGTGTGCATCCATACATTAATATGACCTGGAGCGGCAACATGAGGAACACCCTCACTCTGGCTCACGAACTGGGACACGCTGGACAGGGTGTCATGGCGCAGCGCTACCAAAGGCTGGCCAATACCAGACCTACCATGTTCTTTATCGAGGCACCCTCTACCATCAACGAGCTACTGGTGGCTGACCATATTCTCAGGCAAAGCGACGACCTGCGCATGCGCCGGTGGTTGATTATGCAACTGCTCATGACATATCACCATAACTTTGTCCGGCACCTGATCGAAGGAGAGCTGCAGCGCCGCACCTATGTGATGGCAGAAAAAGGGCAGCCCATTACGGCAACTTTGCTCAACAGGATCCAGGGCGAAATCCTGGACGAGTTCTGGGGCGGCGAAGTGGAAATCGATGAGGGCGCCAGGCTGGTGTGGATGCGCCAGATTCACTACTATCGCGGTCTGTACCCCTATAGCTACGCCGCGGGGCTCACCGTCGGCACCGCGGTGGCGCAGAACATCCAGAAGGAGGGCCAGCATGTGGCCGAACGCTGGATAGAGGTTCTTAAAGCAGGAGGCACTCTCAAGCCGTTAGAGCTCTGCCAACTGGCCGGGGTGGATATGACCAAGAGGGAACCTATTCAGGCCGCTGTAGCCTACGTAGGCTCCCTGGTGGATGAAGTAGTCAAGAGCTACGAGTAAACTCATTCGCCACGACCTCAAAGCAGCCCCATATGTTTGCTACGCAAACATATGGGGCTGCTTTGATTAACCCTCATCTAACAAACAGGAAGTAAACCAGTCCATAGATAGCCGCTATCAGCAGAAGTATGGGCAGCACAATGGTAACCAGTGCCGCAATCATCATGGCCATCAAGTCGTTTTTCTCCAGCTCCACATTCTCCAGACGGCGGTAATGCTCCTCAAGTTCCTCCTTGCTCTTGCTTTTCGGCAGCAATCTCCTAAGTCTTTCCCACATAATGGCCCTGCCTATTTGTGCAAATGGCAGGCGACGAAATGACCTGGTTTTGCTTCCTTCCATACTGGCACCGTAGTGCGGCATTCGTCCATGACATACTCACAGCGGGTATGGAAAGTACATCCGGGCGGCGGGTTGATGGGGCTAGGCATGTCGCCCTTTATGACCGCCAGCTCTTTGCCGGCCTCATCTTCCGTGGTAGGTATAGCCTTAAGCAGCACCTGGGTATAGGGATGCAGCGGATCGGCAAACATTTCGTCCGATGTGGCCAACTCCACCATGCTACCCAGGTACATGACACCTATGCGGTCGCTGATGAACTTGACCACGCTGAGGTCGTGGGAAATAAAGAGATAGGTAAGCCTATTCTTTTCCTTTAGATCGATGAGCAAATTGATTATTTGCGACCTTATGGAGACATCCAGCGCGCTTACCGCCTCGTCGCAAACGACAAACTTGGGTTGCACCGAAAGGGCTCGCGCGATACCGATGCGCTGACGCTGCCCTCCAGAGAACTGGTGCGGGTAGCGATGCAACATGTACGGCTGGAGGCCGCATCTGTCCATGATATTCAACACGTACTTTTCCATCAACGGCGACCCGGGTTTGAAGATGTTGTGGGCGGTCAGCGCTTCGCTGATTAACTGCCCCACGGTTAGCCGCGGATTAAGGGAGGAATAGGGATCCTGGAAAATGACCTGCAGTTCGCGCCTCAGCACCCTTTGCTCTTCAGGAGTCAACTTATCCAGATCAATACCCTCATCCTGATAGGCATCGAGCTCCGCGAACCCCTCCCGGTCAGAATACTTGTCCCGCAAAGCAACCAGTTCGGCATGCCTTTCGTCATAGGCTCCCTGCGCCGCTTCTCGCCGCGGGCCCAATGATTGCAGTTGCCGTTCAAACTCCGATAATTGTCCCTTCTCCTGCGAGGTGGCTTTGTCCAGAGCGGCCAGGGTATCGCGTTTCATGGTGACGTCTTCAAGCTCAAGTTGCAGGGGGAACAACTTTACTCCGGCGTCGTATTCCGCCGTCAGTACCCTTGAGACTTCATCCAGGTCATCCGCCAATACTAGTCCCCCAGCGATACGCAATACATCGACGTAACGCTCTCTGACTTTTAGCATTGCAGGGAGCAAGTTCTCAGCGTCTGCTTTCAGCAGCTCACCCTCATACTCCACCTTGTGCTTATCGAACTCCTGGACCGCCTTGGCCAAGTCATTAATAACATGCTTAACGTACTTAGGCTTAAACTCCTCAAGGGTCTTGCCATAATACAGTGTCGTGCCGCTGGTCTGTGGGTAAAGCTGAAGTATAACTCGACCCAGCGTCGTCTTTCCACAGCCACTCTCGCCCACCAGTCCAAAGGTCTCTCCTTCGTAAATGTCCAAACTGATGTCATCATTAGCTCGCACGAAAAGCTGCTCTCGCTGGAAGAGAGAGGTCTTGCGAATCGGAAAGTGCTTGGTGAGGTTTCGTACGCGGACCAGTACCTTTTTATTCTCCACCGCTTCTCACCCCTCTTTCCGGATAAAAACACCTTATTGACTGCACCGGGTTTACCTGTGTCAAGTCTGGTTCTGTTGCATGACATTTTTCAGTGGCAAATGCACATCTAGGGGCAAACTTACATCCCGGCGGAAGATCCAGCGGATGCGGCACCGATCCCGGTATTACCTCAAGACGACGTCCCTTGGTGACGCCAATCCCAGGTATAGATTCCAGGAGCGCCTCTGTGTAGGGATGAGACATGTTGCTGCGTTTCTTAAAGATGTAATCTACCGGAGCCATCTCCACCACCTGACCGCAATACATGACTGCCACATCATCGGCCATCTGGTTAATGACACCAAGGTCATGGGTAATGAACATTATAGAAGTCTTAAACTCGGTGCGCAGGTCATTCATAAGGCGCAGAATCTGGGCCTGAATGGTGACATCCAGCGCCGTGGTGGGTTCATCAGCTATCAAAAGGCTGGGGCGGCAGGCCAGCGCCATGGCAATCATAACCCTCTGACGCATGCCCCCCGACAATTGATGGGGATATTGCATTACCATGTTCTCGGGGTTGGGTATTTTAACTGCCGCCAGCATTTCAATGGACTTTTGGTGGGCTTGTTTTTTGGTCATCTTCTGGTGCAGAATCAGGGGCTCAGAAATCTGCCGGCTTACCGTAAATACTGGGTTCAGGGAAGTCATGGGCTCCTGAAATATCATGGAGATGGCATTGCCGCGAATCTTGTAAAGCTCCTCGGTACTGATGTGAGTGATATCCCGACCCTGGAAGATAATTTTCCCCTCATATATCTTCTGGTTGTTCTCGAATAGTTGCAGTATACTCATAGCCGTCTGGCTCTTGCCGCTTCCTGACTCACCTACAACCCCCAGCGTCTTCCCCTCGTCCACTGAAAGGGACACACCGTTAACAGCTTTGACCAGGCCGCGCCGCGTGGCGAAGTAGGTGTGCAGATTCTGTATCTCAAGAACTTTCATCCGTCTTACCTCCCTACTTCTCGTTGGCCTTGGGATCCATGGCCTCACGCAGCGCGTCACCTATAAGATTAGCGCATAGTGCTGTAATCACCACGAATAAACCGGGGATGAGCCAGCGCCACCAGTAATATTGCATTACAGCAGAAGTCTGCGCACCCTGCAACATATTACCCCAGGATGGCGTAGGCGTGGACACGCCAAAACCAAGAAACGATAACCCGGCTTCGGTCAACAGCGACCCTGCATAGCTGAGGGTGATGCTGACGATTACCAGGTTGAATACGTTAGGCAGAATATGGCGAACAATGATGTTTTTCTGTTTAACCCCAAGCGCCCGAGCGGCCAGTACGAAGTCTTTTTCGCGCTCAAGCAGGATCTGGGCCCGGATCAGCCTGGCCAGGCCAGTCCAGGACAGGACGCCGATAATCACCATAATAAGGTATATTCTCTGGGTTTGACTAACACGCCCTCCCAGCACCGCAGACAGAGTAATGGCGATGGGCAGAAACGGGATGGACGTGACAATATCGGTGAAGCGCATGAGCACCATGTCTACCCACCCGCCAAAGAAGCCCGATGTCATGCCGATGAACAGCGCAATGAACACCGAGATTACGACAGCGATGGCTCCGACGGTCAGCGAGATGCGGCCACCGTGAATCAGGCGGGTGAGCACGTCGCGGCCAAACTCATCGGTGCCAAAGACAAAGCCCTTGTTGCCCCAGGCGAACATCTTACCTGTGTCAGTTACGGCGTAACTCTGAAACATCTCGGTGTAGATCTCCACGACGTTTGAGTTGCTCATGGCCGCAGGGAGAGCCAGTTGGTTGAAATGATTGCCGCCCCAGTAGATCACTCTACCGGTGTCCAGCAACAGCATCATGTTGTTCTTGCCGGAATCCATGGCAACAATTTTGCCTGAGAAGTCAGGGATGGCAAGAACGTCGTACTGCACGTCGCCCCACATATACAGCTGACCGCGGTCGTCCAGGGCCAGCACGGCTCGATAGGACGCGATCAGATCCACCACGCGGGTTGAGCCGTCCTGAAGTTGTCCAGGCACTTGAGAGAACGGATTGCCGCGAATTCCGATAACGGCTACGGTTCCGTCGTCCAGGAGAAGCGCCATGTTATGCGCACTGGGTGCAACCTTCACTATACGGCCCTGGATGGCTGCGGGGATGCTATCGAGTCGGTTGTTCATGACACTGCCCCACACATATAACTCACCATCCTCAAACAACACCGCCGAATAGGCTTCATCGGCAATGAGCTGTTTGACCGGCTTAGCGCTCAATTTGGCGGCCAGTTGCACAGGTGCCTCTGCCTGCTGGAAATTGTTAAATCCCCAACCGTGAAGCCGCCCTGTAGAGTCAAGGGCCAGAGCATGTCTGTCTCCGGCTACGACCATTACAATATCAGCAGCTCTTACGGATTCCGGCACACGCAGGACGGAGGTTGAGACTCCTTCCAGCACGTACGCGGGTTCTCGACCCCAAACGTACACGTCACCCTTCTCTGAGAGCCCTATGGAGAAAGATACACCCGACGATATGTTGCTGACGCCATCACGCTCCAGCGCCGCAGGGTACTTGAGGTAATTGCGCCCTGGGCGGATATTGCGCAAGGTGGTTTCCACATAACTGAGGTCAATCGGCTTCAGATTGGACCCGACAAAGGAAAACATCAGCATAGCAATAAAACCCAGCACACCGAGTATGCCCAGTTTTTGTCGCAGGAAATTCTTAACAATCGTTTTAGCCGGAGTCTGCAGGGCTTCCTCCTGCAGGGCAGAAACAGGTGACCTGTCCGGCACAAACAAGCCCTTGATAAGTCTAAAGAATGACTTCAGCGGTTTCATTTACACCGCCCCCTATTCCAGTTTGATACGGGGATCGACCAGCCCGTACGTGATGTCGGCAACCAGCTGAGCAGTAATCCCCAGGGTGGCAAAGAACAGGTTCATGGCGCTGACCAGCATGAAGTCGCGGTTGTTGAGCGCTCTAACCAAGACGCGTCCAATTCCGTTCCATGAAAACACTGTCTCCGTGATGGCTGAGCCGCTGAAGAGCGAGAAAATCGAAAAAACCACGATGGTGGAAATGGGGATGAGGGCATTGCGGAAGGCATGGGAGTAAATGACGACTTTTTCACGCAGCCCTTTGGAACGTGCTGTGCGTATGTAATCCTGACTGAGGGCGTCGATCATAGCGTTTCGCACGTAGCGAATTGTTCCCGCCAGACTTATGATAATCAGGGTGATGGCCGGAAGAGCCATGTAGCGCATCAGGGAAACGTAATAAGCCGCGCCGGTGCCGATGGTGCTCAGGGGCATGCCACCCGGTGGCAGCAGGCGGAAGCGGAAAGCGACGATATAAATAAGACTCAACGCCACAAAGAACGATGGCATCGAGTATGTTATCAACGAAAAAACCTGCCAGAAGCTATCAAAACGCGAGCCGCGCTTTACGGCACTCATGATGCCTATAGGCAAGGTAATAGAAAGTTGCAATATAATGACCACTACGTTGAGCATAATGGTGTTCTTCATGGGCTCTCGAATGGCTTCAATAACGGGCCGGTTATAGAGCGTAGACCAGCCTAACTCTCCCTGGGCAGTGTTGCGAATCCAGAGGAAGTACTGCTCTGGATAGGAGCGGTCCAGGCCAAGTTTGGCCCGCATAACGATTTCTGCAGCGCGATACTCCTCGGCTCGCAGTCCGGGTCCCAGCATCAGGCGAACTGGGTCTCCCGGCATCAGCTTCAGCAAGGCAAAGAGAAGCATCGATATGATTATTATCACCGGTATCAGCGATAAGAGCCTCTTGATGATGTATCTCAGCACTTTATGTGCCTCCTTCTTTCGGCCTTGATCTAAGCTGATCGATTAAGGAAAGGGGACAGCAAGCGCCATCCCCTTTTTGCCGACAGCTCAATGCCTTGTCGTGCGCTCTGCGGCCGCTATTTGGAAATGTCGCAGATAATGGCGGACCAGTTTGCGAACGGTGTGGTGTTGACTCCCTTGACGTTTTTGTTGAACACGTCATAGTACTGGTTTGAGTACAGCGGGATGATCGGGAGGAGCTCATAGAACCTCTCCTGGAATTCCAGCCAGATTGCAGAGTATTCTGCCACCTGGGTGGGTTCTAGTTCGCGCAGGCGTACTGTGATGTCGTCGATTACAGGATCGTTGACCTGGTTAGCATTCATCCATGTTCCCAGCCAGTCGCTGTGGAAACTGTAGTAAGGATCAAACGCTACGCTGAAGTTGGTAGCCAGGTTGAAACTGTGGTACTTGCGTTCGCCGGCCGGCAGGTCGTAAGCATAGTAGTAGTGAGCCAGCAGGGCATCGAAATCACCGATATCGATGGTGAAGTTCACTCCGGCTAAAGGCATATTGGCCTTGAACTGGATTTCGACGTTGTCGGTGACGGGGTTGTTATCCGTGCCAAAATGTTTAATTGTAAGAACCTCGCCAGCCGCATTGTGGCGCAGGTAGGTTCCGGCGGCGTTGGCCTTGGAAGCGTCAAAGGGCGTAGTGCCGTTGGACTCGAACTTCCACTCGGTCTTGTCCAGCAGTTCGTTGGCCTTTGTGATATTGCGGCTGAAATGCGGGAAGGCGTCAATAGCTTCTTTGTTGTCTTCATACATCCACTGGGCCAGTCCGTAGTAACCGTTGGTTACGGAACCGTAACCCTCAAGGACGTTGGCGATGATTTCGTCGCGGTCCATCAGGTAAGCCATAGCATGGCGCACGTCAGCATTAGCAGTCGGGCCGAAGTCACAGTGCAGAAAGACGCCGCCGAAACCGTTACGGGCGTAGAAATTGACATCCGTGTTGGCATCGGACTTGGCGCGCTCGATTTTGGCGCCTTCGATAACACCGGTCACCAGGTCAAGTTCGCCGGCGATTACCTGGTCAACGTCTGTGGTCTGGTTGACAGACCTGACTATTACGTGGGTAATCTGGGGTTTCTTGCCTTCAAAGTTGCCCTTGAAGTGTGGGTTAATGGTGGTTGTAGCAGCGTTGTTGGTGAACTCAACAAACTTGTACGGCCCTGCGGTCACAGTAGGAGCAAAGCGGAAGCCCGCCGCTACATCGGAAGCAGCCTTTACCAGGTCTGTGCCAACAATCTTGGCGCCTGCGGTACCCGACTCAATGGTGGCGCCAGGGGCCCATACGGCCATCGGCTGAGGCATGGCAGAGACATAGGTGGTTTCGAAGAAGTAAGGCAGACGCGAAGCGTCGATGGTCAGTGCATACTGGTAATCGCCGAGGAGCTTCACACCGGCGAATACGTCAGTGTCACCCTTCTTGTAGTCCTGATAGCCAATCAGACCTTCGCCGACGGTGCTGGTGGCGCCAGCCTCAACCCAGGCCGGGTGGGCATACCAAAGAGTGTAGAAAACAAAGTCTTTGGCTGTCACAGGAGTACCATCATTCCACTTGAGGTCTTCGTGGATAGTGAAGGTGTAGGTTTTGTTACCGTCTGGATCGGTCTCGGTCTCGACGGCTTTGACAACTGTGGGGTTGAGTACTATCTCACCGGCAGGGCTGGTGGAGTAAGTCTCATACCCAAAAACCAGGTTGCGGACCATTACGTCGTAGGCATTGTTGCCGAAACCGGCCAGGAAGTTTCCGGAAATCTCGGCTGTACCCACTACCAGAGTGGTCTCGACGGGCGGTGGCGGCGTGGGATCGGTGGGTGTCTTGGGAGCACAACCGACCACGGCCAGTGCCATTACCAGGACCAGCAACAGACATGTAAGTTTTCTCATTCTCTTTCCTCCTTGTTAGTCTGTAAAAACGTGATTTCTATTTTAGGCGAGTATCTCGCACTAAAACCAATTTGGGGAATGCTCAGACGATTCCTTACTTTCAGATTATTCATCCACTAAAGATTTATACATCAGAACCCAAATCCCTGCATTCATTGATGAAAATTGTCGAAACTCGGATCAAAATGCACAGCAAACCCCCGCCATTGGCTACTCGCGTGTCACTCGGGACGCCACTTGGCTGTCTTTTCGGCCTTCAACCGGGCCAGCATAGCAGCAAGGCCTGACTGAAAGGATCTATCGTCCATTGCTTTTCGCTTGCGCGGGCCGGGCGTACGCCCTCCCCCGCGCCTGTACCTGGCCCCGGCCGCTCTCTGTTCCAACATGAGGGGCATATCCTCGTCCAGATACTCCCGACCCATCGTGTTTATCGCACACGCGCCTCTGGCCAGCGCCAGTGCCGCCAGGCCCATGTCCTGGGTAACCACAATGTCACCACGGCAGGCCAGATTGGCGATCTTAAGGTCTGCTTCGTCGGGGGCGTTGCCCACAGTAGTGTGATTATCTCCGCTGATGTTATGATTAAAGCTGGAAACGGTCACGAGCTCCAGGCCATACTCCTTTGCGGCCACCCGGCACATTTCCAGAGCTGCCCTGGGGCAGGCGTCGGCATCAACAATAAGCTTCACTAAATCACCCCGGGATTCTTATTGCATCTGTTGCACCTGGAGGAGGATAATTATGCACCATTTCATCTTAACTATACCACGAACACAGGATTTCGCCTACTGGCAAACCAGACTAGCCCAGTCCCCGCGACAAGGCACATACTGCTTGGCAGTCGGGAAACTGGGGCGGTTGCTAAACTTGTCTCAGGGTCCGCGTTATGTAGAGCTGTTGTCACCGCAGGAATCCCCGGAGTGCGCGGTGACCATCCACGGCGGTTCCGAGTCCGAGGAGGCTGAGGCGAGACGCATTCTCAACCATATCTTCTCATTTGACACTGACTTAGAGGACTTCTACGCCCACTGTAGCGCAAATGAACCTGCCATGATGCCAGTGATACGCGCGCTGGAAGGGGCCCGGATGATTCGCGAGACCGACACCTTTGTCTCGGTCATCGACGCCATCATTTCGCAACAACTCAATCTGGCTTTCGCCGCCGAGTTGAGAAGGCGCCTGTGGACATTGTGCGGTGAAGCCGTAGCAGTGGACGGCACAATCCTCCATGGTGACCCCGAGCCTGAAGCGATTGCTTCCCTCGACTATGACCAGCTTCGCGCCATGCAGTATTCCCAACGCAAGGCAGAATACATCATAGATTTCGCCCGCCAGGTGGCTTCCGGGGAATATTCTTTGGAAGGCCTTGAGCACATGGATGACGCTGAGGCCATAGCCTCACTCTGTGGTCTGCGCGGCATAGGACGATGGACGGCAGAATGTGTTTTGCTGTTCGGTCTGGGCCGACAGGACCTGCTGCCCGCCGGAGACCTGGGCTTGCTGCGCTCTGCCTCCCGCATGTGGAAGTTGCCGGAACGGATTAGCGAAGCCGAGCTGCGGGCCAGAAGCGCCTCATGGTCACCTTGGCGTTCATGGTTCACCTACTATTTATGGCTATATGACGGGATCCGCAATCCAGAGGGGGCCCAACATGGTGACTAAGGGCGTACGACTGGGGCGGGGCCGCACCGCTGAAGTCTACGAGTACGGAGAAAATGAAGTGCTCAAACTCTTTCTCCCTGGCTTTTCGGCTGAAGCCGTGACGCGGGAGTTTGAACTGTCCAGCCTGGCTGCGGACAGCGGCCTGCCGGTGCCCAAAGTGCTGGGCAGGGCTACGCACAATGGAAGGTCAGGCATTGTCTACGAGCGTGTGCAGGGAGTCACCCTAACCCGCTGGGCAATAGAGAACCCTCTGCGTGTGCGCGGGGCAGGCCGCATACTGGCAGAGCTCCACAGCGCGATACATAAGGTCCAGGTCGATCCCACCTCGCCCGTTCCTTCACAGCAGGAGTCCTGGGCCCGGACGCTGCAGAACACTGATGTCCCCGAATCCGCAAGAAACAGCCTGCCCCAGTGGCTGGCGGCCATACCTCAGGCCAATGCCCTGTGTCATGGAGACTTCCACCCCGACAATGTGATCATGACCGCCCAGGGGCCGATGGTCATTGACTGGATGACTGGCACCAGGGGGGACCCCGCGGCGGATGTCGCCCGCACGTGGCTAATCCTCTCCACGCCGGCTCTCCCTCCGGAGGTGCCCATGAAACCTCTGGTTCGCATGATTCGCCACTATTTCAGAGAGTCATATCTGCAGACATATCTGAAAATCTCGGGAATACCAATGGCAGACATTCTGTTCTGCCGCAGGGCCATGGCCGCCCTCAGGACAGCCGAGGGGATCCTGGGAGAAAGAGAGTATCTGCTCAGGATAATTGACGCCCCGCAGGCTCCATGATCTACTGAAACAAAAAAAAGACCTCCCGTCAGGGAGGTCTACTGCTACGCCGAGGCTATCTTGACATCACGTCCGAATTTCAGGTTCCACTTTGTTCCGCATTCGCAGCAACAGAGAGAAACTTCTCGCTGGCCGAAGTCGTCGGCCACAAAGACTACGCCGTACACATGCACACCGTCGCCATTGCCTAAGGCGATTTTGTATCTGTCGGGGCGCATGGAGGCCAGTTCTCGCTGTGCCTTTTGCTGAGCCAAAATGTCTCCACAATTACACACTCGCGTCACTTCGCTTTCCTTGAATAGGGTGCACTCGAAAAGAGTATACTGCTAAACGGAAGCGAGGTAAAGGGCAATTTATGTCAATGACTAGTGTTGCGACAGGGTGCCAAGGGTGCGACAGTGTCTCTCCACACGCCGGAACACGGCGTAACCCAGGCTGAAGCTGATCAGCATAAAACCGATTAGGAGCCAGACCTCCTGTGTCAGGGGCATCAACGTGCTGGTGCCAAGCAGTATGCCCCGAATGGCGTCATAGGCGTAGGTGAGGGGGAGAGCCAGAGAAATAGCCATAATGGGCCGGGGCAACACTGTAATGGGGAACTGACTGCCGGAAAGCACGGTTATGTTGTTGCTGACTATGTCAATGACATTGTTGGCGTTGTTGGTGACGAGCACCACTCCGGCCAGCCCGAAGCCAAATCCATACAGCGCGATGAGCAGCGGCAACATGATGAGCAGAGCCGGGATAAGGGGACCGACAATTTCAAAACCGAAGAGCAACCAGACGATTAGCCCAATGGACACTCCGTTGAGAACTGTTATGAAAAGGCTATACAGAGAGCGACCAATCAGCTGCACCATTACCGGCACGGGAGCCAGCCAGTTGGATTCCAGAACACCGGCGTCCATTTCATTCTTGAGGCTATAGCCCATTCCCCAGAAAACGGCACTCACGAAACTGGAAATGAAGGAGCCCAGTATCAGAAACGCCATGTAGTCGGTAGTGCCGGAAAAGGCTTCGAGCCCGATGTTTCTGCCGTCCACCGCGAAAGCCCGCGAGAGAAAGTACACCGGAGTAATCCACATCACTGGCTCGATCAGCCGCATAACCGCATTCATGGGGTAACTGAGAAAGACCAGTACATCTTTGCGAAAGATGGCCCAAATCGCTCCAAGGTAATGGCGCCATCCACTAAGCCGTTGCATCATCTCCACCTCCTAATATTGGCCCACTGTGCCGCTGTCCAGCAAACGCCGGTTGACCGCAAGATACACGGCGTACCCGGTGGCGAGGAGCAGGATGCCTGATAAGGCCAGAAAACGCATCTCAGGAACAAGGCCGCCGAGAGAGCCGCCGGCGACAATGTGCCTGACGGCTGATATGGAGTGCGTCAGCGGCAGTGACCGGGAAATTGTCTGCATCCAGCCGGGCAGAACACCTATGGGGTAAGTAACTCCACAGAAGACTGTCATCAAGCCACGGACGAAGAATATCATGGCATTAGTCTCTTTGGCCACCAGCACCAGACTGGCAAAAATGGTGCCTATTCCATATATGGAGGGGACGGATAGTACCGCGATCAAACCCAAGTGCCACAAGCTTCCCTGAGAGCGTACGCCATAAACTAGATAGAGCGTTGCCGCCGATATGCAGATCATGAACAAGCCCATGACGGTTTCCGCAATAAAGCCACCCAGCAACAGGAACACCTTGGGTATAGGAGCAAGATAGTTAGATTCCATGGTACCCCGCATCTGCTCTGCGCGGAGGGCTCCGCCAAAACCCCACAACATCATGTTGAACCACATCCAGAAGGTGGTGCCTATGGCGATAAACCCGGCGTAATCCATAGTCCCAGCCAATTCGGCAAAGGTGCCCAGAGCGATGTTGTCGGGACCCGCCAGCGCCCGAGTGGTGAATATATAGGCAAAGGGAAAGAGGACAGGCCATATTAGCAGAGAAATAAACCATGAGGGATAGCGCAGGTAGTTGATCCACT
>DDWC01000189.1 GCA_002345475.1 Firmicutes bacterium UBA2296 | reverse complement strand
TTCGCAATCACAGTTCTCCCCAGGCGGCCATCAACAGTTACATGTGTTGGGTTTACGAAGAAGCGGTTTCCAGGGGATATCGGTTCGACGGGTCGAAAATTGACCTGGGACAGAATGCCCCGGAAAGCATACCAGTGTCCCTCGGGCAAATGAACTTCGAGGGAGAACATCTGCGCAGGAAGTTGGTCATACGCGATCCCGAGCGCCTGCAGGCATTGGCGCAATCGCCGCTGATGGCGCACCCGCTCTTTGTGGTGGTGCCTGGAGAAGTGGAACCCTGGGAGAAGACAGACTAAACCAGATTTGGTGAGGAGGCAGACTATGAAACGCGTGTTTTCTGGAATACAGCCATCAGGGGTACTGACGATTGGCAACTACCTTGGCGCGCTACAGCATTTTGTTAAGCGTCAGGTTGATCATGAGTCCTTCTACTGCATCGTCGATTTGCACGCGCTGACTCTACCGCAGGACCCCCAGGCGCTGCGTGAACAGGTACAGCGCCTGGCAGCAACTTATCTGGCAGTGGGACTGGACCCCCGGCGGTCGACCCTTTTTGTTCAATCGCACGTAAGTGCTCACAGCGAGCTGGCCTGGCTACTGCAATGCGTCAGTTATATGGGTGAGCTCAATCGCATGACGCAATTTAAGGATAAGTCCGAGGGTAGGGACTCGGTGTCGGTGGGTCTTTATACCTACCCCGTACTACAGGCTGCCGATATTCTCCTCTACGACACTGACTTCGTTCCGGTGGGCGAAGACCAGAAACAGCATATAGAACTGTGTCGCGACATAGCAATCCGTTTCAATCAGCGGTTTGGCAAGGTGTTTGTCATCCCTGAGCACCAGATACCCAAGTTCGGAGCGCGTATCATGGCTCTGGACGACCCCACACGCAAAATGAGTAAGTCTAGCGAGATCCCGGCCAGCTACGTCAGTCTTATGGATTCACCCGACGTGATTCGAAAGAAAATAATGCGGGCGGTCACTGACACCGGAAGAGAAGTGCGCTATGATCCCGAGAGCAAAGCCGGTGTCAGCAACTTGTTGGTAATTAACTCGCTTTGTAGCAACAGGTCCATAGCTGAGCTTGAAACCCATTTTTCGGGTAAGGGCTACGGCGACCTTAAGAAAGACACGGCTGAAGCTGTGGTAGAGATTCTGTCGCCAATCCGCCAGCGTACAGAGGATATTCTGGCGTCTGGGCAGTTAGAGGCCTTGCTGATTGAAGGCGCAGAGCGGGCTCGGGCAGTTGCTGATAACACTCTGGATCGAGTCAGGCGGGCCATGGGTGTCAGATAGGATCGGGGAAAATGGGGCTGTGTGTTTTTAGCACATCAGCCCCATTGTGATCCGTCGGGATAGAAGACAAAGATGTCGCGCACAAAGACCTCGAACCGTAACAGGAAGTACCAATCGTCAGGGTTATAGCCGCCGTTGGTGATCTCTGCCACGTCTATCTCTTCCGCCAATATTATGATAGTTCCGCTACCTCTCTCGTAGTCGATGGAGTGGATCTTGATGACGGAGTCGAAGCGTTCCTCGAGGCCCACAGACAGAAGCACATAGGCGGCTCCGACGGAGTGGGTTTCTGGCCAGTAGCCATACGCCCCTCCGGCATCCCGGTCGCGCAGGAAATCATCGCGGATGCCAATCGGTACTTCTTCACCATATACTCTGTTGGACATTGCAGTGCGGCAAGCCGTCAATGTCCAGAGCAGGAGAGTTACCAGGGCAAAGAGGGTAGATAGTTTGCACCCTTTTTTCAGCACTTCATCACCTCCTTAATTGCTCAAGTGTCTGAGCGTCAGGCCGACCCACCGTTGCTTTCACGGGTAGCTTTTCACACCGAGTTCAGCGCGGGATGTGTATACTACTATTATATACGACAAATTTGCCCTGCTATTATGGGCGACGATGGAGTGATGGTCAGTGGATTCAAAACTTGGAATGCTCCTGCAGAGCCTTAGTCTGCGTCTTAATGACAGTTTTGTCAGCGGGGAAGTCACAATTGCCAACAGCCAGGGCAAGCGGAAGCTAACAGTGCATCCGGTTTGGGACACGGACCGGTTCAGGGTGCAGGTCCAGGGGAAGTCTCCGCAAGAGGGCGCAGCAGACGAGATAATAGGGGAAATAATATCCGTGATTGGTGAAAAGGATGATTTTTTGCTGGTCTTCGTCGATCGCACCAGCGAACTGACCATGGAGCGCCGGAGAGGTAAGGTGAGCACGAGAATCTCAGACAAAAAGCGCCTGGACGCTGACCAAGATCATGTCAGCTACGAGCCGGCCGGAGGAACCAGACAACAGTTTGTTAACGTTAGAGAGGCCGCTGACCTTTTTCGCGCCGTCGGTATCATGTCGGAAGATGGGCAGGTCAAAGGTGACAAGCGGCGTAAACTGTATCAGGTGGACCGCTTCATAGAGCTTGTGGCGCAGATGTTGGATAATTGGCCAGAGGGGCGTGAACTGACGATTCTCGATTGTGGCTGCGGAAAGTCCTATCTCTCCTTTGCCCTCAATTACTATATACATGAAAAATTGCGCAAGCCCTGTTACTTCATCGGCATAGACAACAACGAAAAAGTGGTGGCAGCCAGTCGTGCCATACAGGAGAAACTTATGTATCGCAACATGGAGTTTGTGGTTAGCGATGTTAAGGATTACAAACCTGGACGCAAAGTCGATATGGTGCTTTCACTTCATGCTTGTGACACCGCCACAGACATGGCACTGGCACTGGGCGTTGATCTGGGTTCGAAATACATAGTGGCCGTGCCATGCTGCCAGTCATCGCTTAATGACGAGATAGACTTTGGTTCTCTTGCGCCTATTGCCGCATATAACGTTTTCAAAACCCGTCTTGCAGACACTATTACCGATGGCCTTCGTTCACTGGGACTTGAAGCGTACGGTTACCGGGTAAGTGTGGCAGAGTACGTTTCTCCGCTGGATACGCCAAAAAACATCATGTTGAGAGCAGAGTACACAGGCAAAACAAACGCTGTCCGAACTTACGCGGAACTGAAAGAAAAACTGGGCATAGTCCCCTGGCTGGACAGGCTTCTGGAGGCCCGACGCAGTGATTAAAATCTCTGCAGTCGAAAGGGTTTGGCGAGGGAAGTGTGTAAGTAATACAGGGAAAACAAGTAAATCGTAAGGAGTGATCAAATGAAACCAGCGATATCCCGGGAAGACCTGCTCAAGCTGAAATTTGTGTCAGGCCCCGACATCTCAGCCTGCGGCACTCGCGTTGCTTATGTCCGAACCCATATTGACGAAAAGAGCAAGGAGTACTGCTCAAACATCTTCATGAGCAACGCCGATGGTTCGGAGCAAAGGCAATTGACTTTCGGCAAGAAACATGACAACAGCCCACGTTTTTCTCCCGACGGGGGCAAAATCGCCTTTGTGTCTGATCGCAGTGGAGACAAGCAAGTATGGGTTCTTGACTTGGTGAACGGAGGAGAGGCCAGGCAGCTGACGGAACTGCGCTATGGCGCTGCAGGTCCCGTGTGGTCCCCGGACGGAACAATGCTGGCTTTCACCTCACGCTTCACCCACGACGAAGATCGTGAGCTACTGCTGAAAGTGCGCACGGACAAGGAGAAGGAGGAGGAAAACAAAAAGAAACGCGAGCAACCGGTCGTCGTTGATCGTTTGCGCTATAAGTCCAACGATGCCATGGGTTTTGTCGACGGCAAGACCAATCACATCTGGGTGATAGCAGCAGAGGGCGGTGCCCCGACATGTCTGACCGACGGCGATTACGACCACAATTCTCCTTCCTGGTCTCCCGATGGCACTACCCTGGTGTTTTCTGCCAACAGGGATAGAGATACGGACAAGAATCCGAGCTATGCAGACATCTACACGGTTCCGTCCACAGGAGGAGAGATCCGCCAGATCACCAACGAGGTGGGGCCGGCGGGCAACCCCAAATTCTCGCCTTGCGGGCAGAAAATCGCTTACGTAGGCCACAGAGCAGAATACCTTGGTGCCACGCTGGGCAGGGTCTGGTTGGTGGATGCGACGGGTGGGGAGTCGGTGTGCCTTACAGGTCAGTTCGACAATACCGTCGGTGACACTACGGGTACGGACAGCCGCTATGGATCTCCCGGTGAAATGCTTCTTTTTAGCCCAGACGGTGGAGAGATCTACTTTCTGGCATGCGACCAGGGTTCAGCACACATCTTTTCAGTGCCCAGTGCAGGAGGAGAGGTTAAACAGGTTACGACAGGCAAACGCCATGTACAGGGATTCTCCCCGCGCTTTGCACAGGGACGCCTGGCATTCACTTCTGCATCGCTGCTTCATCCAGCTAATGTGTATTTGCTGGAAGGCGAAGAGGAGACGAAGCTGACGGACTGGAACGCGGAGTGGCTGTCTGAAAGAGAACTGAGTGAGCCGGAAGAGTTCTGGTACAAGGGGGCGGACGGATGGGATATTCACGCCTGGATAATGAAGCCCCATGGCTTTAGTACAGGTCAGAAGTACCCCCTCATCATGCAAATCCACGGCGGACCACATACACAGTACGGGTTTTCTTTCTTCCATGAATATCAGATGCTGGCCGGTCTCGGATACGGCGTCGTCTTCACTAACCCGCGGGGCAGTCATGGTTACGGGCAGAAGTTTGTGGACGCAGTTCGTGGCGATTACGGCGGCAACGACTATGCAGACCTGATGGCTGGCGTAGAGCATGTGGAGAAACTGGACTGGGTGGATGCGGATCGTATCGGTGTGACCGGTGGCAGTTATGGTGGCTTCATGACAAACTGGATGGTCGGGCATACCAATCGTTTCAAGGCTGCTGTGACCCAGCGATGCATATCTAACTGGATGAGCTTCTATGGCGTAAGTGACATTGGCTATTATTTCACAGAGTATGAAGTTGGCGGCAATCCGTGGGATAATGTGGACATGATGCTCAAGCATTCTCCCATTACTTATGTTAAGAACATGAAGACGCCTCTTTTGATTATTCACAGCGAGCAGGACATGCGCTGCCCGATTGAGCAGGCAGAACAACTGTACATTTATCTCAGGCAGCTGGGAGTTCAGACTAGGCTGGTGCGCTTTAACGGAGCCAACCACGACCTCTCCCGCAACGGCAAGCCCGAGCTGCGCCTGGAGCGGCTTAAACACATCGCGGACTGGTTCGCGGAATACCTCTAATGTATGCGGACAGGGAAGCAGCGCCTTTGTTGGGCNNTAGACGTTAGACGTTAGATGTTAGAGGTTAGACGTTGGACGTTAGACGTTAGACGTTAGGCGTAGAGGCTGGATGCTGCATCGGGACTATTCGCAATAGTGCGTCTATTCACAAGCGGTAGGATTTCTCTTTTGTCTGGCGAACATTATGCGATAATAGAAGTAATAGGGCAGAGAAACCGCAAAAGGAGAGTGCAAGTATGGAAGAGAGCAGATTCGCCAAGCGCCTCCAGAACATGGGTGGCAACGCCATCAGGGAGCTTCTTAAAGTGACGCAACAGCCCGATGTCATATCCTTTGCCGGGGGCAATCCTGCACCGGACACGTTCCCGGCCAAGCAACTGGGGGAAATCGCTCAGGAGGTGCTGGCTGGGGATCGCAACATCCTGCAATACGGCACCACAGAAGGCTATGCACCACTCAAGGAGTTCATCGCCGGCTGGGTAGGAGACATAGGTATTAAGACCTCAGCCGCCAACGTACTCATAACTTCCGGTTCACAGCAGGGGATTGATCTGCTGGGCAAGGCTATGCTAAATCCAGGCGATAAGGTAGCGCTTGAGGATCCCACATACCTGGCAGCGTTACAGATCTTCCGCACCTATCAGGGAGCTTTTGTTACTGTACCCTCAGATGCTGACGGCGTCCTTCTGGAAGAGCTGGAGGAGGTCATTGCCAGGGAGAAACCGGTATTGGTTTACCTTGTACCCACCTTCCAGAATCCAACCGGAATTACGCTAAACCTTGAGAGACGCAAGAAGTTGGCCGAAATGGTGGCCAGGTACTCTGTAGTGACCATCGAAGACGATCCCTACGGGCGGTTGCGTTACAGCGGCGAAGCGCTACCGGCGATAAAGTCCTTTGACCAGAACGGTGAGGTTGTCTATCTTGGTAGCTTCTCAAAACTTATTTCGCCTGGCCTTCGCGTCGGTTTCGCCATAGCTACTCCGGAGATCCTGCAAAAGATGGTAATAGGCAAGCAAAGCACCGACGTCCACACCAGCAACCTCTCCCAGGTGATGATCTATGAGTTCTGCAAGCGCGGTCTACTCGAACCCCATCTGGAGGAGAGCAAAGCCAAGTACGCCCGCAAGCTGGCCCTGATGACCGAGAAACTTAGCCTGTTTCCAGACAATATCAAGTGGACCTCCCCGGAAGGCGGGCTGTTTATCTGGGGCGAGTTGCCCGAGACAATGGATGCAACGAAACTTTTTGCCGCTGCTCTGGAAGAAAAAGTGGCCTTTGTTCCGGGTACTAGTTTCTATGCCGGAGGAGGCCATCTAAATACCATCAGGCTCAACTTCAGCAACGCCTCAGAAGAGATGATTCGCGAAGGTATGCATCGCTTGGCCAGGGTCTATGCCAAATTTGCAGAATGAGAGGGCGACGCCCTCTCATTTTTATGTAGACACAGGGAGGAACCCTATGAACACAACTCTACTTGCCCTTAACGCCAGCTATAGCCATACTTCCCTGGCTGCTCGTTACTTGCGGGCAGCCTGTTATGAGGCAGGGCATCCGGTCGCCCTGGTCGAGATGACAGTGAACGAACGGAGCGAGAATATCAGTCGCGCGGTCTTCAGTGAGCGGCCCGATGTTTTGTGTTGCTCTGTCTATATATGGAATGTGAGACTCATGAGTGATGTTTGCACCAGACTGAAACTGATGATGCCAGAGCTCTACATAGTATGGGGCGGTCCGGAAGTGGTGGGCGCTGAAGATGTGCTGCAGACAAACTACCCATTCGTGGATGTCTTCTGCACAGGAGAAGGGGAGGCCATGCTCCCTCTCCTACTGCAGGATCTTGCCCGCGGCGTTCGAGGCCCGACTTGCCTTGCAGCCGGGGCACCCCTTGTTATGCAGGCATTGCCAGACCCGTACTCTGAGGAAGCGGACTTTGACCAGAACCGGCTATACTATTTTGAGACCAGCCGTGGGTGTCCCTACAACTGCGCCTACTGCATTTCCTCCCGAGAAAAGGGTGTGCGCTACCTTCCCGAAGAGGTGACCTGGCACAGGCTGGAATGGTTGGCGCAAAGGGTTCCGCTGGTCAAGTTGGTGGACAGGACTTTCAACTCTGACCGATACCGCGCCCGCAGGCTGTGGCAGAGGCTGATTGAGCTGCCGGGTGATTGCCGTTTTCATTTTGAAATCTGTGCTCACCTGCTCTGTGACGAGGATTTTGCCCTGCTCAGCCAGAAAGCGGCGCGCCGACTGCAATTCGAGGTCGGGCTACAGTCCACTTCTGCCCAGGCGTTATCGGCGGTAAACAGGACTGTGGACGCACAGCTAGTGCTGGAGAACGTGCGCCGGTTGGTAGAGCTTGGCACCGTGGAGGTTCACCTTGATCTGATCGCGGGTCTTCCGGGAGAGGGCCACAGTGACTTTCTTTCTTCGTTGGAGAGAGCTATGCAAACTCGCCCGCACAGACTTCATCTCGGCTTCCTGAAGGTGCTACCCGGCACACAAATGCGCGCCATCGCTGATACGTATGACATGAGTTACTTGCCTTATGCCCCCTATGAGGTGCTATCTACACGAGACATGGGCACCGAGGAACTGTTGCAGCTCAAGGATCTGGAGAGTGCCATAGAGAGCTACTACAACTCACGGCGATTTGAGCACGCCATGAGGGTACTGCTGGATGTCCTGCCCGCCGCTTCCCTTTTTAGCCGGCTGTCTGACAGCTTGCATACTGAGGCCGACAGAAAGGTTTTTGACATAGGGCTTGACAGTGGACTGCCCGAGGGACTTCTGCGTGAGTTAGTTGTGCTGGACTTCCTGCTGCGGGAGCCACATCGCAAGCCTCCGGCCTGGATAAAACCAGAGTATGACGAGGATGCTATGCTCAGGGAGCTAGTCTACGGGCAGCCTGACACACTCTACAAAACACTGCCGCATCGCGCAGGGGTCAGGCCTGGGATAATCCTGCGGGATTTACGCCTATGTGAGGTGTCAGGGGAATGCTTGCGTCACCTTGGCCTGTCGACGGAGAAGGGTTTACTGCTCATAGACCACAGTCAGCCACGCTCCCGGAGGATTTTCCCAGTACCGGACTGAGAACC
>DDWC01000069.1 GCA_002345475.1 Firmicutes bacterium UBA2296 | reverse complement strand
GGGTACCACTCTCTGGTGATGTAGCCGCTCTTCTTAAAGAAAAGCTTGGCGTAAGCAATATCGTCGCGCTCGTTTAGCACCCGCATGCGCCACTCCCAGGGATCTGTCTCCGGGTCCCCTGTATGCCAGCTCACCGGCGTTTCGTAGGGTGGATCATCGTTCCAGCTCCACGAGATTACCGCATAGATACCCTCGCTGTTGCCGCCGCCCATTGAGAACCCGGCCTTGAACAGACTCGCCAGAAAGTCCTCGTAGTTTCGGATCATAAGCTTGCCTCCTTTGCTTGGAACATACGCCTACGGCTGCAAACACTTCCACTCGCTGCCCACGGGTCTACCTGTCTCCCATTCAGCGCACTTGTGCTCGCCTGGGTTTCCCGCAATGCGCTCCGCCAGAGACATGCGCCTCCGCACCGGGGCCATGACCACGTTTCCATCCTCAACGAGAATTTCCACCTTGTCGTTCTCCTTAAGAGACGCTTTTGCCAGCACGGCTTTGGGTATCCTCACGGCGAGGCTATTGCCCCACTTCTGAATGCGAGTAAACATGAACATCACCTCAAGTTAAGTATCTACGGGGCTTTTGCAAACGTCAAATGTATCAGGCCTAGGGCTCGTACACACCTTCATGCCACCACAGGTTAGCGCCACAGCCATTTCCGCCATTTCGCTGACCGTCCTGTCCATGCTTCTCGGCAACCACCACTTTATGATGCCCGCACTTTTGGGCACCGACAGCACTGGCTACAGCCGTGAAATCTCTTCATGTAAGGCGCGCTTACGGGGCTGGGCGCTCAGAATATCGGCAACAACTCGCCGAGAGGCGTCCTCGCCGCACGCCTCTCGGTGTTTCCTCAGGACCGAACAAACATCCCGGTAGGCATTCCGGGTACTGGCCCTTCTCACCAAATCCCACACATGCTTCGTCAGCAAGCAACAGATTTCGCCCTGGTAGATGTCGCAGAGGTCTTGGTACCAATGAAGAAGCATCCGGCTGTCCTTGCGGCACAAGTCCAGCATGTGGTGGTGCAACTTCTCAGCTTCAAGAAACCGGCGATAACTGTCAGGCACATAGGGCTGATGCTGATAGTGTTCGACCACTCTCAGCTGTGTTTCAGGCCACTCCTGCGCACTGTACAAGCCCTTGAGTCTGGGATAGTAGTCAAAACCTTCCCTTACAAGCAACTCAAAGGCCAGTGACCTTGCAGCATCCACGTTTCCAAGTTCTTCGTGGGCGTTAAGCTGGAACTGGCGCCAAGGTGCATCTCTATCATGTGGGTCGCGATCTCGTCCCACACCTGATAGCCTCAACACACTGTGGTGATCCCCGAACCTTGCTGCGCGCAAAACCGCCAAACGCAGGAAGTAGTTGTCACCAAGGTTAGCCATCAGAAAGTCCGTCATCTTGTCCTGGTCGCCTTCCTCTTCAAGCAACTCGTACTGCGCCGTCTTGATGAGATAGACCGCGTCGTAATCCCTGATCTCAGCGGACATCAGCTGTTGCACGAAAGAATGCAGAGCATCCATTATCATGGACCGAAAGTCTCCATCGCCCGCAAGCTCGCAACACGTCAGAAGCAGTTCCACAGACAGCTTGCTGTGCGGTCCAGATAAATGTGTGTTGGCCATGCCCATTACCCGCGCTAACGCTGTTTCTTTCCCCGCCCTATCCAAAACGCTTTCTGCAGCCTGCATTGCCACACCAATCCCGCCAATTGCATCTTCCAGAATAGAGTGCCCTTCCACATCATAATCTGCATCTTCGTCGCAGAAATCGTCATCATCGTAGTAGTCTATATCATCATCTCTACCATGTGCGCTCTCCACAGGCATAACCTGAGACGCGATGGCAAAGATCTCCAGGTAGAGGTCTATGGCCTGCAAGACTCTCCCATCACGCAGGTGTTTTGCGGCCTTTTCCGCGACCATGTGAGCGACCTGGATGGCCTCCGCTTCTTCAGTGGTCGTTCTAGCATGGGGCAACTGGCCGATTGTCGACCATAGCATCTCTCGGCTGACCTCAAGCTCGCGGTCCTCCTCGACAAACTGGTATATTAGCTTCTTACAGTAAAACGTGCTCTCCGCTGCGCTTTTCATGATGACATCCACAAGTTCATCCGCACGACGTTTGGTGAGGATGTCATGCAGTGTGGACAGCAGGTCCGGCTCCCTAGGATCTGCCAATCGACCTTTCTTCTGCAGGGCGTAATACAGTGCCACCTGATGCTTGCAGCGCGTTCCCTCATAGGGACAATTGCAGTATGAAGATACTATTGCGCCATCTGCGCCGAGCGTCACCTCTACTCTATAATCTCGGCCCCCTTTTACCCGTGCCACAAAAAAACCGGGGCTCTCCTCCCTGATCGACGTAACACGGTCGTCATAGAAGTAATCTATGCCGCGTTCCAGTATGACATCGTCTATGAAAGCAGCGAAGTTCTGTAAGGTCATCTGTCGCTTACCCATGGTCCATGGCAACTCCTTTTGCACTAACGGTGGTGGCAAAGTATCTGCTCCCCAGCAGATCCCAAAGACTTACCCGCGCCTTACACTCCGGGAGAGTGCCTCTACTCAGCGCTCAAAGCGTCGTTCGCCCTGGCGATAATGAAAGTCTGCATTTCCCGGTTATATACATTCTTAAAGAAGCGCCTGCCTTCGGGGGTGGATATCTGCCTTGTGTCTATCCCCGCTTCCTTGCCTTTTTCAGTGGCTGCCTTCTGCTTTTTCCCTTCCAGCTCTACCTCCTCCAGGTAGCCAATTTTCATCAGCCAGGCGTTCAGGGCAACTCCCGTAGCGCCCTTCATTAACCTTGTGTCTACCACTGCGTTGATTCTTTTGGCCAGATCATTGATCCCAACCGGTTCATCTGTTACTTCAATGGCCGATTGCTGTTCCTGAGACAGTGCGAATTTACCTTTGGCAACAGAAGACGGAACACCGCCGCGGGCTATCAGTTTGTCCAAGGTTTCCGCCACAAAGAAGAAGCAACGTGCCATAGCCACCTGATTCAGAACAGTATCCCCAGGCAGCAACTTCCCTGAGATTGGGTCAATGCCGTCCGCGAGGCTTCGCATATAGTACCTCGCTCTCTCCAGTCGTTCCAGATCGCTCATGATTAGGCTCCTTTCCTTTATTGTCTAATCCGGTGAAGATAAAAGTGAAACAAGAGTATCTGTCCCTTTTGTCCCCCTTAACTAAGCCTAGGCGGGCGAAAGTGCCCGTCCTCGTTTTCCCCCTTCGCCAAGGGACATACACAAGGCGCCAGCATTCTTGGCGCAACTTTAATCGTGAAGCAATTTATGTAAGCAGCTGCTGCCATGCAAGGAAAATAGCAGATATCTCCGGATCAAACTGCTTTCCGGAACATCGTTGAATCTCAAGGCGAATCTCCTCATTCGTCATAGGTTTCTTATATGGTCTGCCATTTTTCATTATCTCGTACGCATCAGCCAGTGCTGTAATTCGAGCCAGTAATGGAATATCGGTTCCCATTAAGCCGTTAGGATATCCTGTGCCATCCCAGCGCTCATGGTGTGAAAGGATTTCCTCTGCCACGTGGGACACATCATCCGTATTCCTTGCAATTCGATAACCTATTTCCGGGTGTTGGCGCATCAGCTCCCATTCCTCAAAGGTCAATGGGCCCTCTTTCTGAAGCAATTCTGCAGGCATATTGATTTTGCCAATATCATGAAGCTGGATCAGCAGATCCAACCGCACCATCTCATCATGTGACAAGCCCAGCTTGACTCCGATAAATTGCGCGGCCTCCTTCATGTTTTCTCCGTGAGTATCTGTTTCGCAACTCTTTTCCTGTAGTGTGCTGCGCAAGGCATTCAAAACAGCGCTCTTGTGACTGCGACTTTCTGTCAGCTTTTGCTTATACATGCGGTTTTCTGCCGTCTGGAGAATGATTGAGATTGGTTCTTCATACTCCTTGCATGCCAATCCTAAGGCGACAGAGATTGGAATGCCCTCAAAAAATGGAGCCCTGCAGGAGAGGAGAATGCGGTCCACCACACATTCGGCATCAGTTTGGGATGTTTGCGGCAGAAGAATGACGAACTCATCGCCTCCCCAGCGCGCGATTACATCCGTTGCCCGACACACTTGACGTAAAATATCAGCGAACTGCTGCAGAAAGCGATCACCTACCGCATGACCATAGGTATCATCGATAATCTTTAATCCGTTGAGATCCGCCATAATCACGCTTAACGGCAAATGTTCATCTTGATCAAGACCCGTCAGCTCCGCATCAAGTCCAGCACGGTCAAATAACCCGGTCAGTGTATCGTGATAGCTTAGATACCGCATTTTTTCCTCATCATCTTTACGCGCGGTGATGTCAGTACAGGTCATAACGACACCAACAACCAGGCCGTTTCTGTCCTGTACGGCGTCAGCATGGACTAATAGCACCAGCGGTTTCTGATTAGGAACAATCAGTTCCCTTTCTCCCTCCCATGTCAGCACTTCTAAGACCTCTTTGCAGATATCACCGAAGGGATCAAGGCCTGCATCGTTTTCTTCAGAAGTCGACCGAACCATTTTTTTATAGGCCATGTTACGATACGTGATCTCTCCTTGGGGATTGTAGATAACGACTGCATCACGAGTGGAGTCGATTGCCTTTTCTATCTGAATCAGCTCAGTATCTTGCTCGCGAACACGTTCCTCCAAAAGCTCGTTTTGCCGCTCGATTCTCTTTTTCTGCATAAAATTGGATTGCCCAATATAGTTTAACTGGTAGTTGCCGAACGCACCGATGATATTTGCACCTATGTAAAAAGCCACGACCAATATAGCCTCTACACTGAAGAAGCCGTGATATACAATGTACCCCGCAATATAAATCAAAAGCATAAGGCTACCACTAAAAATGGCGTGAGCAGCGTCTAAATTTACCAGAAAATAAGTGGTGAAGATGACCAGAAAAAGGCCGCCATAATAGCTGAAGTTGTCTGGGTGAACGATAAGCATAAAACTGATGCCAGCACCGCCAGCAACAACGACCAGAACGATGAGACGTTGTGCTATCTTGAGAAAACTGCTGTGATAAGTCCACACAAGAACTGCAAGAGCCATTGGAATTACAATACCAAAGCGAATCAGCAGGAATGCAAAAAGGAACTCTTCAATTAACAGCATGTCCAGAATAGCAAAAAGGCCGTATAGGATCGAAATCACAAGAAGAACTACCCGAAGTTGCGGGAGTCCTGACTGGCTTTTCTCCTTCATGAAGGCCTTCCTGTCGTCCAACGTCATGTCGTAAGTGTTTTTCAACATCTATGCTTCGTTCCTTTCAAGAACAGCATATGTTCCCCAGGTTCCTCACCGCGCTTCTCCTCAGCCATATCCCGCATCAGCGCAAGTATCCCACCGGCCGCGGCCCTCCAGTGTGGAGTTCACTTGCGCACCACCCCGCGGGCTGTGACCAAAATGCGCATAACTATTAACCTTAATAGTTTATCGGAATAGAAGGTAAACCTCTTTAGGATATGAGGACTGCTGACCGGACACGCAGGGATTGTGCAAACATTCCTGCGGCCAAGGGTTAGCACCACGGATAGACGCCCCGACTGGTACCGCGATTGCGCAAAAAAAGAGCCCCTGCGTCATTTCCTGCGTTTTGCTCTAACTCTACCCCATCGCACCTTTTCCCATTTCAACGACCTGGGGTATATTCCTGCTAAACGCGACGATCTGACTAAAGAAGCTCGAACTGCAACCAACAAAGGGGTAGCTGAAAACAATCTAGATAAGACCCAGCAGATGATAAACCCACAGTATGGACATACCCACCGTCAGTATGGCCACTGTGGAGGGCAATCCAAAACGGAAGAAATCCCGAAAAGTGATGTCGCAGGTGCCGCGGGCTCGTTCCACCACAATTACGTTGGCCACCGCGCCAAGGATGGTGAGGTTCCCGGCTATAGTGCTGGCAAAAGCCAGGGCGAACCACATAGTGACCGGTTCCGGCATGGCCATAATGCTCTCCGCGATCACCAGCACATAGGGCACGTTGGCAAACAGGTTGGAGCCAATGACTGTAAGAATACCAAAGCCAAAAAACGCTCCGGGGCCCCCCTGCAGCAGCCGTTCAAATCGCCCCAGCACCAATCCTGTCACGCCCGCCGCCTGCAGCCCGCCAATTACCACAAACAGCCCAGCGAAGAAGAGCAGCAGGTTCCAGTCCACCCGCCGTNNCCCGCCGCAGCAAGGTTCCTTCGTCCCTGTTGGACAGAACCATAAGCAGAGTCGCGCCGGACATGGCCACCCAGGCGATGTTGTTGAAGAGAAAGAAACCGACCACTACGGCCAGAGTTACCGCCACTGAACGTTTGAGCAGCGGACGCACCACCAGATCCGCGCTGGTAACGAAAGCGTCCTGGGCCTCTGCCAGCTCCTTGCGAAACAGTTTGAGAAGAAGCAGGTAGTTGATGCCCAGGCCCAGACAGCCGATGGGAAACATCAGCAGGAAGAACCGCCCGTAGGATATGCCCGACAGGCTGCCGATAATCATGTTCTGCGGGTTGCCGGTGAAGGCCATGGCTCCCCCGATGTTCGTGGACGTGGCCAGAGCCAGCAGAAACGGCATGGGGGGAAGCCGTCGCGAATGTATCATAATGAGTATTAAAGGCGTAAAGAAAATGCAGACAATATCATTGACCAGAAATGCCGCTAGAAAGCCCAGTCCAAACACCACCAGAGCCAGCAGCCCATACACCGAAAGGTGCATCAGCTCGACCCGGCGAGCTACCAAAGCAAAAAAGTCGGCGTCTGCCAGATGCTCGATGATGATCATCATGCCCAGCAACAGCAGTATGGTGTCCCAGTTAATCAGCTCAGGTACCCTGGCCGGAACCATAACCCCGGCTACTATCATGAGGACTGTACCCAACATGACCCCAGCTGGCCGGCCGATGCGTATCAGGTTAAGCTTGCGGCCCGAAATAAGGACATAAGTCATCAGGAAAATGAGAATCGCCGGGATCATTTCTGCGGTCATGCAACATGCGCCTCACTTCGACAAAATCAAACAAGCCAAGTATACAGCAGAGCCCTTTCCCTGCCTACGGGGTAGCAACAGGGACAGCCACATTTTAAGGGAGATTGTTTCCTGACCAGAGGGGGTCCCGGCAGAAAGCCTAATGTAGCCACTTGCATGTGTGTGTATATACATATATTCTCTACTTAAAGAAGTTCTGAGGAGGCGCATAGAAGTGCACATGGCCTTGGTGTTAAAGCGTTTCTTTGCATTTTGCTTGATAGCGGTCGTTCTTCTGAGTAGCCTGTCTGGTTGTACACCGGCGCCCGCAAATTACCCTGTTACCGCAATCTCGTTGGACAGAGAAAAGGTTACTCTTGACGGGATAGGCACCATTGTCCAGATCAACGCCACGGTCTCCCCTGCCAACGCCACCAATCAGAACGTCACCTGGAAGAGCTTCGACCCCAGCGTGGCCACAGTCGATCGTGGCTACATAAAAAGCGCGGCCGTGGGGACCACCATCATTGAGGCCATTAGCGAAGACGGCAGCAAAGTGGCGCGCTGCGAGGTTACAGTAACCCAGCCAGCCTCAACAGGCACCGGCACGTCGACTAACCCCACTACGCCAATCACACCGGCTCAGGTAACCGCTACAGGTGTAGCTCTGGACAAAACAACCCTGCAGCTATCAGTCTCAGTCACCCCGGCGACCCTGCTACCCACCATATCCCCGGATAATGCCCATAACAAGGAAGTGCGTTGGTCTTCATCCAACACTGCCGTAGCAACAGTTACTCAGAACGGACAGGTTACACCCTTGGCAAAAGGCTCCGCTACCATTACTGTAACCACGGAGGACGGCGGGCACTCTGCGCAGTGCGCTGTCACTGTTTTGGGTTTGGCACCCACAGGGGTATCGCTTGGCCTCACTACCCTTACACTCACCACAGCCGACAACCCGGTGCTACTGGAGGCCACAGTTCTCCCGTCTGACGCAGAAAACACTAACGTAACATGGTCGTCTACACATCCTCTTGTGGCCTCAGTAGATCAGACTGGCAAAGTGACCCCTGTAGGGAAAGGGACAACTACCATCAGAGCCGCCACAGTGGCAGGCAGCCTGACAGCAGAATGTACCGTTAACATTACTGCAGTGCTTCCACAGGGCATTACTCTGGACAGAGACTCGCTCACGCTGTTTCTCGGAAGCACACCCTTTACCCTGACGCCTACGGTGCTCCCCTCCACTGCCGAGAACAAGTCTGTGCAGTGGTCCTCATCACAGCCAAGTGTTGCCACAGTGGATAGCTCAGGAAAGGTAACACCCGTGGCTGAAGGAACAGCCAGCATAACCGTTCAGACGGTGGCGGGCGATGCCAGCGCTGCCTGCGAGGTAACTGTAGCCAAACTGGTAATTGCGCCAATCAACCCAATTGTGATCGGCCCGGTTAAGGCAACTGGCGTAAGCCTTGACCGAACCAGGCTGGACCTGGTTACTGGCGGCAACACGCACACGCTGGTGGCCACAATTGAGCCCGGCCAGGCTACAAACAAGAAGGTCAGTTGGACATCCAGCAACACCTCAGTAGCCACCGTAGACCAAAACGGCAAAGTTACCCCAGTGGCCAAGGGCAACGCCACTATCACCGCCACGACCGAAGACGGTGGTTTCAAAGCGGTGTGCCCAGTAGAAGTAGGCACGCCTAACACCGCAGGGAATACAGTTGGTAATTACGCCTCTGGTGGCGGAGTCGCTTTCCAGGGCAACTGGATATACTTCACTGTGTACTTTGGAGGCCTTTCGAGGAATAAAGGACTGTACAAAATCCGCACTGATGGTTCCGAGCACACCCAGTTGAGCAGTGACGTAGGCGTCCATTCCGTTGGCGTGGTAGGAGACTGGGTCTACTATACCAGCGAGTCTGCCCTCTATCGAATACGAACTGATGGTACTCAAAGAACACTGCTGAACAACCTGGACGCCGTATATAACGCCCAGGTGATTGGCTCGACAATATACTACCTTAGCAACGGCTCTCTTTACAAAATTAGTACTGGCGGTCAAAACAGGACAAAGATAAGTGATGAGTCCTACATTATTAAAATGCTCGTGGTGGGTAACCAAGTCTACTACGAAAAGGGCACCTACGGGTTGGACCCAAACTCGCGCCTGTGTAAAATGATGCTGGACGGCTCAGGCAGGTCGACTATAGCTACTGGTGGCATATCTCGTTTTAATGTTGACATAGACGCACAAACTATTTACTACACTGACTTTGACGTCGACCTTTCGCCAAAGGCACATTTATATAGTATAAAGACCAATGGTACTAGTAAAAAACTACTGGGCACAAACACATATCGGGTAATTAACTTTGGGGCCAATGATATTTTCTATGTTCTGTATGACTATAACTCACCCGAACACCAATCCAATGGCCTGTACCGTATGCGAACGGACGGGACTTTGCCCATGCTGATTTCTTCTACCCCTCATGCCGGGGAGGCATGCTACGTGTTTGGCGACCATATCTATTTCCTCGTTAAAGACGCGTTATATCGAGTCAACAAAGACGGCACCGGCGAAGTCGAGCTGAAGTAGACCCTTGCAGGAGCCGCAAATGCCAAAGGGGCTGTGTGAAGAGTAGAGGCACGACTTCTCAGTCCCCCACTTGGCGCTCACTTGCCCTGTAATAACAAGGGTCCCGCACCACTGAGCATGTGGTACGGGACCTTTTTGCGCTAATTGTAGGTTTTGTCGTTTGTGGGCCAAGCTTTTCACACAGCCCCTTTTTGTTGTCCCACTCATGCTGATGGTGCACTGCGCCCGGGCTTGCCACCGAGCCTGACCAACAGGAGGTGTGGGTACGTCAGCCGGGATAGAATGCTATTAACTATGCTGCGCCGGGATTGTGTACGCCTTCATGCCGCCGTAGGTTAGGGCCACGGCCATTTCCGCCATTTCGCTGGCCGTCCGGTCCATGCCACTCTGCAACCACCACTTTATAATGCCCGTACAACCACTCACCCAGTACAGCAGCAGGTAATGCAACATTCCCGAGTCAGCCAGCCCGGAACTGCGCAGCCTGGCTTCGCTGTGCGCCCTGGCGATCTTCATAATGGCGCTTTGCAGCGACGTATCNNCCCTTATCGGCCAGCAACACCCAGCACAACGCCGCATTTTCCGAAATGTAGGCGAAAATGCGCTTCATGATGCGCAGCAAATCCGCCTCGCTACCGCGAAAATTGTACGCCGACATGTACTCGTCCAAATCCTCCAGGACTTCCTCCTGTATCTTCTGCAGCATATCGTACTGATCCTTATAGTGATTGTAGAAAGTGCTGCGGTTAATGTCTGCCGCCTCACACAGCGCCTTCACAGATATTTTGTCTATGGGCTGCTCATGTAACAGCTTCACCAGGCTGTCCCGCAGGACCATCCTGGTGTATTGCACTCGTCGATCACGCTTATCTGACAGCATAAATCCGCCCCCCTGATGTGATGATAAAAACTTGCGTGGATAACCAACAGCCATGGGCAAAAGTGTTGTCTGGTGTTCACTCACGCCTAATTTGACTGTTGATATCCAACATCATGTCTATTATCATCTAATGGTGTACTATTGACAACTTTGTGTTGCTCTAAGTCAGGGTGGAGGGAAAATTGATGCTGGGACTTTCTCATTGGGTCATGCGCAGGCAGAAAATCGTCGTGCTGGTCTTTGTACTGGCCGCGTTAGCGGGGGCTATACTGCAGCGAGGCGTAACCACGAACTACAACGTGCTAGACTACCTGCCCCAGGACGCTCCATCAACCCAGGCCATCAGACTGATGGAAGTAGAGTTCGAAGCCGCCATCCCCAACGCCAGAGTAATGCTCCGAGACGTCAGTATCACCGAGGCTCTTGTCTATAAGCAACAGCTTAAGGCCGTTGCCGGCGTCAGCGATGTTCTCTGGCTGGACGACGTGGTGGATGTGATGACGCCTCTGGAGCTGGCGGACCCGGCCCTTGTGGCCAATTACTACCGCGACGGCAACGCTCTCATCTCGCTGACCATGCGTGGCGGCGACGAAGTCAGTATAACCAGAGCCATACACGACATAATAGGCGATAGCAACGCCCTCTCCGGGTCCGCTGTGGATAAGGCCACTATACAGACCACGGCTGGCAACGAGACGCGCAACGCCTCAATGGTATTAGTGCCTCTAATCATCTTCATTTTACTTGTTTCCACCACGTCATGGCTGGAGCCTTTGCTGTTTTTGGCGGCCATCGGCGTGTCCATCTTAATCAATATGGGGACTAACATTATGTTTGGTGAGGTCTCCTTCATCACCCGATCGGTCAGTCCCATACTGCAGCTGGCTGTGTCTTTAGACTACGCCATATTCCTGCTCCATAGCTTCGAACACTATCGCCAACAAGAGAACGATGCTCCCACTGCCATGCACAAAGCCATCACCCGGGCCTTTCCGGCTATTGTGGCCAGTGCCGCAACCACACTCTTCGGTTTTTTGGCGCTGGTATTTATGCGCTTTGGTATTGGCGCCGATTTGGGGCTTAACCTGGCCAAAGGCATCCTCTTNNTGGTCTATCCCTGGCTGGACAAGACCAGACACAAAAAGATCCTGCCTGAGCTAAAGGGAATTGGCAAGTTTGTCTATAGGGCGCGCATACCGGTCCTTATCGTGGTGCTTTTGCTTATTGTGCCCAGCTACCTGGCGCAAGAAAAGAACCACTTCGTCTACGGTGAAGGCCAAATGGGCGACCTGGCGCGCAGCGGCCAGGACGCCAAAGCCACCAATGAACTGTTTGGTCAGTCCACCCCTATCGTCCTGCTGGTTCCCCGCGGCGACGTGGTGCGGGAAGAGCTTCTCAGCCGGGATCTGGCCAA
>DDWC01000039.1 GCA_002345475.1 Firmicutes bacterium UBA2296 | reverse complement strand
CAGCAGCATCACGTACCTTGGCGGTAGTGCATACGCGGTAGGCGCCTCTGACAACGTAGTGGCTGCGTTCTATTTCAACACCCGGAACCCCAGGGCCTGATGTTGTCCATGTTTTTATCGGGGTCCAGACGCTGCCGTTTTGTTGCTGCAACTCAACGATTAGCTCTACTGTATGAGAGCCATTGTAAAGGGCAGAAACCCCTATGCAAGTGGCTTCTCCCAATGATGAAATCGTGAGCTTTGAGTTCATGAACATGATATGTGTATATTGCGGTGCGATTAGTCCTTCGGTCTTCGCTTCCAGTGCTATATCAGTAGCGCCTGCAGTAACAGCGAGAGACAGAATTATTAGGATAGCAAGGCCGACTCGAATGATGTTCTTCATAAAAGAACCTCCTCAAATGTCTTCTCATGTATAAAGACATTTCAGGAAGGATTTTGTGACACAAAGTCAGAGGTTTTTATTTTATATACCTGACACCTTCTGCTATGCGAATTGCCATATCCACACTTGTACGTGCCTGTAACACAAATAGTAGAGAATCCATCTCCCATACAATTGTAACTACGTCGTTTTTCACGACAATCATGCCGTCTTTGCCATTTATGAGGATCGGCTCAAAACGGGCAGTATCTTCAGTATCAACTACGGGATTATCCGATTCATCCAATTCCAGATAGAGGGTAAACGAGGTTATGTCTTGACTATTCTCAAATGTTATCCTCTTGTATGCCATGCTGTATGACCAAGTGCTTACTATAAACCCCTCTGGGATGTAGGTCGGAACATAGGCATTGGTCCAATTGACTACTATGCTGCTGTCGTTAGCATCAGTGCTGCCCCTGAGCCTAAAGGACGTGTACTCGGGGCGAACGTCTAGCCACAGGTTCATGACCCTGGTTCTAAATGCCTGCACGGTAGTCACCTGGCCGGAGACAGCAACCTGCATAGCTGTCCGTCTGCTAGAAGACGACACCCTCAAAATCTACGCACCCTCGGTCTTGATGACCTCTTTAACATGGTGCTACGCAGAAACCCAAAGCGCGCCTTGAAGCGCTATAGGCAGAGGTATGTGGAGAAGAAAATATCAGAGAGGTGGCCTAGGGTTACCTTTATTGATGGATAAGAACAAAGTAACAAGGCTCCTGAGGTACGCCCTCAAGAGCCTTGCACTTTAGTGGTCTATAACTAATGTGACCTTTGGCCTCACCGACAACAGCTCCACTCCATCGTCATGCACTATCTTAACGAATATTGGCTCCTCTAACAGAGCTATCAGTCTATCTCTATCAGCTTCGGTCATTGATGGAACAAGTGGAGTTGATCGCCCAATACCTATACCTGTTGGTGAAAGCCCTGATGTTAACATGTCCGCAGGTTCGATCATGTGCAATGTGAGTTTACCCATTGCACAAAATAGGCCTATTCTTTCATCAACCTTCGCTGCGGCAAGTACATTCATGAAAGGTCTGTCACCAATATTATTCACAGTTACATCCACAATGAGTCTCCAAGACCCTTCGGTGTTACGTTCAATCTTCATCTCTGCAGCTGCGAGCAGGGATTGATGCTCCAGTACATACCCTTCCTCAGGGAAGCTTAGCGCCTGCCTAAGCCGCATGTCCATGCGGGCTTTGTGGATAGCGCTGGGCAATGAACCAAGGACAACAACTGAGATGATTGCCAGCACAGCCAGCAGAGCCCATCGCCACTTTCTCATGATCTGGATGAGACCCCCTCAATCGCCTCCGGGATGCTCCTTTGTGGATCTGGGTCAGGACGAACGCCGTTCCAGTCCTCCATACCTGGAGAAAGATTGTAGTACCATCTGTTCAGTGCCTGCAGTTCAATGTGGTTGTTGTTAGAGTAGTTAGGTGCCCAATTTGTGTTAAATGGTCCGTCCCCAAAGTTATCAACGGCATTTTGCCGAGTGAAGTTGTTTGTGTCAATGTAGATGGCATAGTCATGTGAAAACCACTGACGGGAAATAGATGTGTAATAGGTCATCCACCCTGAGACCGTAAATACCCTGCCTTCCTTGACAAGGTACCGGTAGGAATGCCCAACCCGTGCGGTGGTCTGAGAGTTGCTCACTTCATTGACTGTCTGCGCAAGAGACGCTGCAACACTTGCAACTACTAGATATACTGACTTAACATAGACGCCCCCTATGCTTAGCGCGAGCCCCGCTATATTAAGCCAAATACCTGTCCGTTGATCACCCCAGAATATTTGTGTTGGAGAGTGCGCCAAAGGATAGCTGTGAAGTTGGTACTGCCCAGGCCATGCTTGAGCGGTAATCTCTACTTGACTTGTACTGGGCTTTTGGTTAAGTATGCTGTCGTAGAACTCCTTCAGAAACTCTCCTTCCACTTTATCAGCCTGAGATGCTTCGTACCAGTGACTACCATCTGGGCCTATAACGACACTGTTTATTGGAAGGCCTGTTGCGCCGGCAACGCTTGTGGTTAAGATGCTGCAGACTAAGATTGCAGCACATGCCTGAATCAACTTTCTTAACATTTCGAAACCTCCTTTTATGCCATCCCTGACTCTAGGTTCTATTCCAACTAATTCAGCTGCAAGTCATAATCCCACCCCCTTCTATCCCAAGCTCTTGGAAGTCATAGATGAGAGCTCGTGTTGTGAGCCCAGGGGCTATACAACTCGCTGTGAAAGTTAGTATGTTACCACCACAGAGTGTACTGAGACATTTTCTAAGAGGTTAC
>DDWC01000075.1 GCA_002345475.1 Firmicutes bacterium UBA2296 | reverse complement strand
CCGTCGTGGCCAGCGAGATGGAAAACCTGGTGGTTCTGGAGAATCAGCTAGAGCCGATTTTTGCGCAACTGCTCGGTTCAGGTCTGGCTGCCGGCGCGAGCTCAGTGACTTCTGTGGTGGTCAATTCGCTGGTGCAGGGAAGTGCCAACGCCTTTCTCGTTTTGAGAGTGGGCGCCATAGCTAAAGGCTACTGCGCTTCGCTT
Source organism: Firmicutes bacterium UBA2296 (assembly GCA_002345475.1). GTDB lineage: Bacteria > Bacillota > UBA994 > UBA994 > UBA994 > UBA2296. The sequence goes on along the minus strand of DDWC01000075.1, from coordinate 18,273 downwards.
ACCAGGACAAATCGCAGCGCTATCCGTAGCTCGGCTATTGTTCAGGCAGCGTCTTTGCTGGGCGGTGTTGTGGCCGAATCCAGCGTAAAGATAACCGGCGCTGTGTGCAGGGCTGCCAGGAAGGCAGGCGGTCGTGTCGCTGTGGCCGGTGGTCGCTTCGTAGTCAACAGGTCGCTGCGTACCTGGAGGGCGGCCCAATCCACGGGAGAGGCCACCCTTAATCTTGGGAAAGAGAGTGGACGGGCACTGGTGGACGGCCTGGAGAGGATAACCAGTGTCATCACTAGATTCTTCCGTGGTGGACCAAACAGCAAATAGAGGGGGTGTGGGCCCATGGCCATACAGCTCTTTGGATCCGACAAGTGTTTTGAAACAAAGAAGGCGGAGCGCTACTTTAAAGAACGCCAGATAAAGTACCAGTACGTCGACATACTCAAGTACGGCCTGAGCAAGGGCGAACTACAGAGTGTGGTTGAGGCCGTGGGGCTCCAAAATCTCATCAATCAGGGCGTCAGGGAGTATGAGAAGTTAAACCTGCACATCATCCGACCAACGGCCATGCGCATGGAGATTCTGATGAATAACCCCAGGCTCTACAGGACACCCGTGGTGCGCAGTGGCAGGCAAGCCACAGTCGGCTACAAACCGGAAATATGGGAGCAGTGGCTTGATCGGTGACTCTGCAACTGTCAATGATTTGTCCATGCCTTGGCGTGGACAGATACTTGTGCAGCGGCTAATAACACTTGCCGCGCGTATAATTACAGAGTAGCTCTAGCTACTTTATGGAGGGAGATGGCGGATCGTGCCGACTGAGAGACTGGCCTGGGAAACCGAAGTGTCCATATTCCGCAACCCTTTGATAGTCAAGCAGCTGATGATTGCCATAGGTATACCCTTCGGCCTTGTGGTGCTGGTGATGACCCTCACCGCCACGTCACAGCCAGGTGTATACCTTCTTTATGGCCTGTCTCTGATTGTGGCGCTGTTCCTGCTGACGACGGCACTCCTGTTTGCCATGTACGGAGGCAGGTATGCCGTGGGTTTCGTGGTGGATGATAAAGGCATACGCTGTTACACCCAGGCAACCCATGTCCGACGCAACCGCGTGCTAAATAACCTGACAGTGGTTATTGGTTTTCTCACGGGCAAGTTTACCGCCGCTGGTGCCGGCATGCTGGCTGCCTCGCGGCAGGATGTGACCGTGAAATGGAACAGAATAGTCTCGGTCAGGTCCTACCCGGCTTCGCGGACGTTGACGGTAAGCGCCGGATACCTGGACAACATAGCCGTCTTCTGTACCCCGGAGAACTACGAAGCGGTTGTGGCCGCGGTGGCGGAAAGAGTCTCGGTCAAATAAATGGGAGGGGGAGTCAACCGATGCCTGAACTGAAGAGCCTGGTATTGCTTCATTCCAACGATATGCATGGGGATTTCATGTCCAAGGACAGGGACGAACAACTAATTGGCGGCGTGTCTATGCTTTCGGGCTACGTATCGCAGGTGCGTTCGCAGGAGGAGACGGTACTTTACGCCATCGCTGGAGATATGCTGCAGGGGTCGCTCATTGACAGCGAATACCGGGGAATATCCACCATGGAAATTATGAACTATATTTCTCCCGACATCGTCTGTGTGGGCAACCACGAAGTTGACTATGGCTTGCCGCACCTGCTTTTCCTGGAGAAGTTCGCCAAGTTCCCCATTATTACAGCTAACCTGTACATAAAGAACCAGGCCACGCGCCTGCTGCAGCCCTACAAGCTGATAGAAATAGATGGTTTGCGCATCATGTTCATCGGTATATTGACGGAGTCGGTGCTGGACTCTTTGCGCACAGACAAATACGTCGGTACCTTCGTGGACATCAAGGAAGCGGCTGCGGAGGTAGGCAAGATCTGCAATGCCTATCAGACTACTGACGTCGACTTGACCGTGCTGCTCACCCACATCGGATTTGAGAACGACTGCAAGTTAGCCGCCATGCTGCATCCGGACTGGGGCGTGGACGTAATCATTGGTGGACATTCCCACACAGTGCTTGAGCAGCCTGCTGTGGTTAACAATATTCTTGTGGCTCAGGCGGGAACGGGCACCACCCAGATTGGCCGCTTTGACATGATGGTCAACAAGGACACCAATACGGTGGAAAGCTTTCAGTGGCAGCTGGTGCCGATTAACTCCAGCCACTGTCCCCGGGACCCCGACATCGAGCGGGTTATCGCCATGTACTCGGGCGAACTGGACGAAAAATACGGACGAATTCTCACCCACTTGACGCGGAAACTGACCCACCCGAGACGCCAGCAGGAGACCGAACTGGGCAACCTCTTTGCCGACATTTGCTGGGACATGCTGAAGGTTGACGTGATGATGCTCGGTTCCGGATCCATTCGCAAGACCGAGCTGGGGCCAATCGTCACCGTGGCTGATCTCAAGGCGATTTTCCCCTTCTCTGAGCCGATACATCAGGTAATACTTACCGGCGAACAGCTGAAGCGGGCCTTTGGCAGAGTTCTGCTTACAGAGAACCTGACTAATTCCAGCGAGCACTATCAAGTCAACAAAGGCGTTGAGGTCATTTTTGATGATGCCAGCAACAGTCTCATTTCGCTCAAGGTTGATGGCGTATCAGTTGACGACAACTTGCTGTACAGGGTAGGGCTGGCCAGCTTCCACTACAATAACTTTGACAAATTTCTTGGTCTAAGCAAAGACGAAGTGCTTAAGAACGGCAGGCCCCTGGTGCTGGCCACTTCGCAGACAGATATTATTGAAGAATACTTCATGACCCATAACAACCTCAACGCCAGAATAGAAGGAAGGATACAGCGCATCGGCGAATAAGTCACTAGAGGTTGGTGAGGTGCAATGAGCCGCAGCAGGCATCTGGTTTTTTGGGGACTCTTAGCAGGTTTAGTCCTTCTTGCCAAGCTAGGGGTGTGGGTGTGGGCGCAGGGGATTGCCATTCCCGCTGAAACCCCTGAAGTCCCACCCCCTGAGTTGTCCTTCGCCGCGGTAGCGGCGAAGCTTCAGCCTGCCGTAGCTCTCATCGAGGTGTTTGAAGACGGCAAGTATCTACAAAGGGTGTCGGTGGGTGTAGGATTCGCGGTTGACACGGAGGGAACTATTGTCACTAACTATCACGTAATTGCGCCCGGGGAGTACATACGCGTGCACATGGTACAGCAAGGGAAGGTGTATTCCGCTGTCCGCGCAGAAACTGACGCCAGACTAGATATAGCCTTGCTGGTTATAGACGCCGAAACAGAGCCGGTGGTATGGGGGAAGCGCTTGCAACTGGAGAGCGGCGACCAAGTGGGCTTTTTGGCCACCGACGGCCTGACATATAGGGCTGAACCCGGAAAGGTCATCACTGCCAGCGGCTATAAGGACGGCCAGTGGTTTATACACACCGATGTCGCCGCCACTTTGGGTCACAGCGGCAGCCCGCTTTTTACCATGGACGGCAAGGTAGTTGGCATGATTAGCTTCATTATTCCGGGGACAAGTGGCACCGCTGTATCGATTGCTGTGGCAGCCGACGACATAGAGGAAGTCATGAAGAGGTAGCGACGCTACCTTTTTGTTTTTAGCTGTTTGGCCGCAGGTCAGACCTGGGCCTGCAATAGTGGTAGAATGGTGTCAGAGACAGGCTTCTCATAGATAGATAGGGGTGTACCAAAAATGGACAAGGGTAAACGACCTGTCGGACGAGAAAAGCGTGTCGGCACGGGCAGCGGTACCGTCGGAAGGCGGGGCAGCGGCCTGGGAAGCGGTCCAGTGGGAGATGCCCGACGTTATTCAGACCGCCGAGCGGCCCCATTGCCATCTCAGCCACGCAGCTCTGAGAGGACTACTTCCACAAGATCCTCCGGCGGCATGCCTTCTTTGCTCATCCTGCTGGTGATCGGATTTATCGCCATGCGTTTCATGGGCGGGTTGTTCACAGGGGATGCACCTCCTCCCACGCCGGGACCGATTGTATCGACTGACCCCGGTGAGTACCCTGTAGTCAGGTTAGTCTCGCCCCTGGCCCGGGATAAGCGTGTCGTTCCCGTCGGCGACGGCGCGGATACGGTGACACTGATGGTATATATGTGCGCCAGTGATCTGGAATCGCAAAGCGGCATGGCCACTGCGGATTTGCAGGAGATGCTTTACGCTGAAATATCAGGCAAGGTCAACATCATCGTGGAAACAGGCGGGGCCACTCGTTGGCAAAACACCGTAATCAGCAACAGAACAAATCAGCGTTACCGTGTTACCAATGATGGGCTGGTTTTGCTACAGGACAATCTGGGGCGCAAGTCTATGGTGGATCCTGATACTCTCTCGGATTTCATCCGCTTCTGTACGACAAGCTACCCTGCGGACCGATACATGCTAATACTCTGGGATCATGGCGGCGGTTCTTTGGCGGGATATGGCTACGACGAGTTCTTCCCCAAGAACACCATGGATCTGGGTGAAATCGCCCGGGCTCTGCAACAAGGCGGTTGTACTTTTGACTGGATAGGTTTTGACGCCTGTCTCATGGGCACCTTTGAGACAGCCATCGTTCTCGAGCCCTTTGCCGATTACATGATTGCCTCTGAAGAAGTGGAACCGGGCATTGGCTGGGACTACACAGGTTTCATCACCGCTCTGTCTCGCGACTCTTCTATTCCTACTGTGGATCTCGGCAAGATACTGATCGATGATTACATCAAGGACGTCAAGGCCAAAACTCCGAACAACCAGGCAACGCTATCTCTGATAGATCTGGCGGAGTTCAAAGGCACAGTGCCCCAGGCTTTCACTGCCTTTGCGGCCTCCACCAGCGAACTCATCGACACCGACCAGTTCAAGAGAGTCTCCGATGCCCGTGCTGGTAGCAAGGAGTTTGCCAGGTCATCACAGCTAAACCAGATAGACCTGGTGCACTTTGCTGACAAGATAAACACCTCCGAATCAAAGTCCTTCGCCACTGTGCTGCGGGGCTGCGTGAAATATAACCGCACGACCAGCAATATAGCAGACGCCAACGGCCTGTCCATATTCTTCCCCTATGGCCGACTGCCAACCCTTACGACCATGCTGCAAACCTATGAGGAGATAGGCATTGATGACGCCTACAGCGATTGCATCAGGAGCTTTGCCAGTCTCTCCGCGGGAGGACAGATAGTCTCGGGTGGCGGCGGCAATCTGCTGGATGTTCTGCTGGGTGGCACTCCCGTGACTCCGCCCAGTGGGGGAACCTCTACCGGCACCCTCGAAGCCCTGCTCAATGCGTTCCTGGCTGGAGGTGACTTCAGTAGCATAACAGGTCTGGTAGGTGACGCTTTGGGCTGGCTGGATGTTGGGCGTATCCGGTCGTCCCTTGACTATTACGCAGAGAACCGGCTGGAAGCCGGGGATCTGGCGATTAGCGTAAAGAACAGCCAGCGTGTATTGGCTTTGCCGGAAGAAAAATGGGACATGGTTCAGTTTATGGAGCTTAACGTGTTTATTGATGACGGAGAGGGCTTTATCGACCTGGGCTTGGACAACGTTTACGAATACAACAGCGCAGGGGACCTGATTATGGAGTTCGACGGGACATGGCTGGCCCTTAACGGTCAGATAGTCAGCTACTACCTGGTGAGCGATGACCACTTTGAGAATGGTTACTCGATTCGCGGCCGAGTGCCGGCTCTGTTGAATGGACAACGGGTGGATATCATCCTGGTTTTTGACGACCAGAATCCCTACGGCATGGTCTTGGGTGCCCAGGTGGTGTATGACCCGAACGTCGAAACTGAAACCGTGGGTAAGGGTCTGCTGGAAATTGTGCGCGGCGATCAGATAGATTTTCTCTGCGACTATTACACCTACGACGGAGAGTTCATTGACAGCTATTTCCTGGGCGAGCCCATGGTGGCTTCCGGGCAGTGGCGGATTGAGAACCTCAGTGTTGGTGACTATGGATACCAGATGAGCTATCGTATCACCGACATCTATAACAATCAGTACTGGACACCTTCGATACGTAACTGACCATAGGGAGGCGGGTGATAGGGTGAGGCGCGAACTTTTCCACGCTCTGCAAGAATCGTGTCACCCCGTGGCTTTTACCGGCGCGGGTATTTCGGCACCTTCGGGGATTCCAACCTTTGATATGCAGTGGAAGGGCATGCCAGTGCGTGATTTCCTTTCCCGTGAGTATTTCTCTTCCGACCCTTTAGGGTTCTTTGAGCTGTTCAGCGTTATGGCTGCATGGCGTAACCAGCAGCCCAACGCTGCACATCTGGCCCTGGCGCGGTTAGGCTTGCCGGTGATTACCCAGAACGTGGACGGCTTGCATCAGAAGGCAGGCAGCAGCAAGGTTATCGAGCTGCACGGGAATGCAGCTATGTTGCGGTGCCGTGCCTGCGGCCACAGTGAGGATTCGCGACTCCTGGTGGGTGCCTTGCCGGAGGAGTTGGACCGGCTGGTATACTGCCGGGTGTGCAACAGTCTCTTTGATATAGACGTCGTGCTCTATGGCGATCCCCTGAGGGACTGGGAGCAGGCGATAGCGGAGACCATGCAGGCGGATCTGTTGCTCGTGATAGGCAGTAGCCTCACCACCTATCCTGCCAACCAGCTGCCTGAACTGGCAGAGCATAATGGGGCACGGGTTATTGCCATCAACAAAGATTGTGAGAGGGTGCTTGAGGACCTATGAGAATTGCCTTGATACAAATGGCTGTCACCGACGACAAAGCCCGAAACATCAGGACCGCGGTGGAAAGAATAAGAAAACAGGCGTCCGCAGGGGCACAAATGGCGGTGTTGCCGGAGATGTTCTGCTCACCCTACGACACAAGCAGGTTTGCCCGTTATGGCGAGCCTCCGGGGGGCGAAGCGCAAACAGCGCTATCATCCCTGGCCGCAGAGTTAGGTATTTACATAGTGGCCGGGTCGCTGCCGGAACTTCTTGACGGGCTAATCTATAATACGTCCTTTGTCTATGACGGACAGGGCAGACAAGTGGCCAGACACCGGAAGGTTCACCTCTTCGACATAAATGTCGATGGCGGACAATACTTTCGCGAGTCGGATGTCCTTTCTGCGGGGGATACTGTTACCGCGTTTGACACTCCCTGGGGCAGGGTGGCCCTGGGTATTTGCTTTGACATCCGCTTTGCCGAGCTGGCCAGCCTCATGGCCCGGGAAGGGGCAGACGTTTTTATCTACCCGGGCGCCTTTAATATGACCACTGGTCCGGCGCACTGGGAGCTGCACTTTCGGGCCAGGGCCGTAGACAACCAGGTCTACACCGTGGGCGTGGCTCCGGCTCGCGTGGAGCGTGCTTCATACGTATCCTATGGCCACAGCATAGTCTGCGATCCCTGGGGTCGGGTGCTGCACGACAGCGGCCCAGGCGATGTCGACGCCATCGTTGAACTGGATATGAGCCTTGTTTCCTCCGTCAGGCGTCAGTTGCCGATACGGGGTGCGCGGGTGGATCTGGGTATTACTTGCGCTGAGGGCTCCTAGTTCTTAGCTCTTGGCTCTTGGTCATACCAGTTTCGTCCTTGGGCTCGGACACCTCTAAGAACTAAGAGCCAATAGCTAGGAGCCCCTTGGCCTTTTTCCCCGCACTCCCATATGGTATGATAATTGTCGGTTGCCAGAAGTATGACAGCAGTGAGGGGCGACAGCCATGAAGGATATGACCAAGGGCCCAGAGTTCAGGCAGATATTGCTTTTCACGGTGCCAATGCTGATTGGTGCTGTTTTTCAGCAAATGTACAATATGGTGGATTCCATAGTTGTCGGCCGCTACGTTGGTCCCAACGCGCTGGCTGCCGTGGGAACCAGCTTCCCGGTCATTTTTCTTCTTGTTTCTATGGTTGTTGGCCTTACCGTCGGTTCGGGCGTAGTAATATCCCAGTATTACGGGGCTAAACAGCACGAAAAGCTACGTCGCAGTGTTTCCACAGCACTCATTTTCCAGATGGGCGCCGGACTGCTGGTTTCCGGCGTCGGCATTCTGCTGGCGCGCCCTCTGCTCGTTCTACTTAACACTCCGCCGGAGATTCTCGGCAGTGCGGTCTCCTACATGCACATTTACCTGGGTGGCATGATTTTCTCCTTCGTCTACAACTCGTTAGCCGGATTCCTGCGGGCTTTGGGAGACTCCCGCACACCGCTGTACTTTCTTATGATCTCCACCGTGAGCAATATCATCCTCAACATCTATTTCGTCGCAGTGCGCGGATGGGGAGTAAAGGGCGTGGCATGGGCCACAGTCATTTCCGTGGCACTGGCTTCAGTTTTGCTGACAGTGTACGTATACCGCAGAGTGCCGCTTCTGGCCATCGGGCGCGGTGAATGGGTTTTTGATCTGAGTATTTTCCGGCAGGTTCTGCGCATTGGCATACCTAGCGCGGTGCAGCAATCGGTCGCCTCCATGGGGTTTATGGCGGTGCAGTCGCTCATCAACTCTTTTGGTGGAGCGACCATGGCAGCCAATACTGCCGCCGCCAGGCTGGATAGCTTTGCCCTCATGCCCATCATGAACCTGGGCATGGCTCTATCCACCTTCGCCGGCCAGAATATCGGCGCAGGGCAAATAGAGAGGGTCAAACGCGGGCTTAAGGCAACCTGGGTGATGGTTGCGACCTGTGCAGTGTCCATGTCGTTATTGGTTTATATTTTTGGGCCGCAGCTGCTACAGATGTTTGTTAAGGCCGAAGAGGTCGAAGTCATCAGTCGCGGCATGGAATACCTGAAGATTGTCTCCGTATTCTACCTGTTGTTTGGCACCATGAACATATTCAACAGCGTGCTCCGGGGAGCAGGGGATAATATGGTACCAATGTATACCATCATCGTCGATCTGGGAGTCCGCGTAGCGGTAGCCTACTGGTTGACATCCATCCCCGCCATCAGTTACCGCGGGGTTTGGTGGGCGATTCCCGCCGGTTGGGGAGTAGCCTGTGTGATTCCCTCCATTCGTTTCTTTAGCGGCGCCTGGAAGGACAAGGCAGTGGTGAAAACGGTTGCGCCCCTGACGGGCGCAGATGCATAGAGAGGACGTGACAAGACTTGACCGAGCAAGCCAAAGGTATGAGTATCAAAATCACGAAGAACGGTCCTATTATCGTTCGCGGTGGGGTGCCTCTGATCGAGGAAATTATTACGCCCGTAGATGATCACTATGTGTATGTTCCGGGCCGCGAACTGCCTCAGCGCCAGGTGTATTCGCTTTGCCGGTGTGGGAAGTCCAAAATACCCCCTTTCTGTGACGGAGCCCATGCCCACTTTGCCTTTGTGGGTAGCGAAACCGCGTCGAGGGAAAGTTTCGTGGAACGCGCCGAAGTCCTGCCCGGACCTGTTGTTGACCTCCTGGACGATAACCGCTGTGCTTACGCGCGCTTCTGCTATCGCGACGCGGGGAACGCCTGGGACCTCCTGGAGACCGCCAGCGGTGGTGTCGACTTAGAGGAAGGCATAAGGGGAGCCAGCGACTGTCCGGCCGGTCGGCTGGTGGCCAGAGATAAAGACGGCAATGTATTTGAAAACGATTATGAACCTTGTATTTCCATACTGCAGGACCCTGAGAAGGGTGTAGGATGCGCCATTTTTGTCAAAGGGTACATACCCATAGAAGGAGAAGACGGCCACATGTATGAACCTCGCAACCGGGTTGCCCTTTGCCGGTGCGGTCACTCGAAGAACAAGCCTTTTTGTGATGCAGCCCACGTTGCAGCGAAGTTCAGAGAATAGAGTCGGCAATTAGCAGCGTTTTGTTATGCCATTTGATGAAGTCCTGTATGACACGTCGTCTATGGTGTATAATAGCTATATCCCCCCGGGGGGGATATAGGAGGTGCCACATGACTGTTCATCATCACCCACAGAATAAGGCGGTAATCGACAGACTTTCCCGAGCCATCGGCCATTTGGAGGCGGTCAAGCGCATGGCACAGGAGGAGAACGACTGCAGCGAGCTGCTCATCCAGATATCGGCAGTTCTGTCGGCCATCAATGGTGCGGCCAAGATGATCCTGGCGGATCACGTAAGACACTGCCTCTCCGATGACGATCCTGCGACACGCCAGGTGAGCATCGACCAGCTCATATACGCCATTGATCGCTACCTGGGCACGTCTGTTGGCCGTGTAGAACCTCGGCATTAGGAGGAGATTACTAATGCAGTTTGTCGTAAAAACCGTCCTCTCTGCCTTAATAATCGCCACTGTCTCGACCGTAAGCCGAAAATCTCCTCTATTTGGGTCTATCATTGTATCTTTGCCGCTGACATCGATGCTGGCTATGATCTGGCTTTATGGGGAGACCCGAAGTGCAGATCAGGTCGCCGCGCTGTCGCGGGGTATCTTCTGGATGGTCCTTCCATCACTCGTCTTCTTTCTGGCGATGTCCGTTTTTCTCAAAAAGGGTGTAGCTTTTCCGATTTCCATGTTCATGTCATCGGCCATAATGGTAGCCAGTTATTGGGCCTACGCGAAGCTGCTGATTCGGTTCGGTGTACAGATTTGACTCTACTCTGATCCGGGGGAGCAACCTCTCGACGCAACACAGCTTCTGTGGCAGCGAAGTTTTCCGATAAGTCATAGAAACGTAACCGGCATACCACACCCGCCCCCGCAGAGGGCGGGTTTTTCATGCTAAGATTAAGGGACAGGGGGGGATTAACCATGAATACACGAAGGTTCTTGTCACAGATGGCGTGGTCTGTCCTGCTAGGGATAGGCTTTCTAGTACTTACTTTACTGCCTTCAGGTGCCGCCGAGGCTGCGGGACAGCTCAGACTGGTGATAGACGGCCAGCTCATAACATCGGACCCGCCGCCGGTTCTTCTGAACGGCCGCACCTTGGTTCCCGCGCGACTGGTCACGGAAACACTGGGGGCCAGGGTAGACTGGTTCGACGCCGACAGCTCGGTGCACATAGTTAAGCCCGACCGATCTGTTGTCATGCGCATCGACAATCATTTCGTCAAGCTGGATACAGGAACAGTTAAGTACATGCTGACCGATGTCGCACCGACTCTCATTGGCGGACGCACCTATGTGCCGCTGCGCCTGGTGAGTAACGCTATGGGAGTCGACATTAGCTGGGATCAGGCTACCCTGACGGTATCTGTAGATTCCAGCAAAAGTGCGGATGTGGCGACGGCAACGCCTCTCAGGATTACCTCAGTCACTTCAGGCGCCGTGATAAACGGCAAAACCGACCTTCGCGCCGAAATCGCCACGGCCAATCTGCCCGCCGGGGCAAGTGAAATACGCTGGCTGCTGATTAGGCCGGAGACGGGGCGAGGCCAGGTCATTGGACGGGGCAAAAGTATCACAGGCAGCTACGCCTATACCCCGGACACCATGACCAACGGCGAGCGGCTTCTCGTGGCTGCGGTCTATAATTCGGCCGGACGCCTGCTGACTGGCGATGCCATACCTGTCAGGGTAGAGCTGACGCCCCAGGTGGCATTCTCCGGTGTGACCTCGGGGCAGGTGGTTCAGGGTGCGGTGACACTGCGCCCGGTGCTGAACTTCCCGGCTGCCTATGTGACTTATGACATCATAGCCCATGCTTCGGGACGCAGGGTGACCTCGCCCAAGTCGGATCCCCTTGGGACGTATTCCTTTGCGCCCATGTTAGAGGATGTTGGGTCCGTATCCATAACCATGACGGCCTATAACATGGCCGGAGAGGGCTTTGCTTCAGGAACGATTACCTATGCCGCTTCCGCATCCAGGCAGGTCGAATTGCGCGGCGTAAATAGCGGAGCGACCATCAGCCGGCCGGTGACATTTTCGGTTTACGGCAACTTCCGCATTGCCGGAATCGAGTACGTCATGCGCGACGTTGGTAGTGGTGCCACCGAGACTTTGGGGTGGACGGAAACCGCGGGCATACGGTTTGTGCCGACCCCGGCACAACAGGGAGCAAAGGAAATTTTTGCTCGGGTCACTGACACTCGCGGCGAGGTGTTTCAGACTCAGACAGTGCGGGTCAATGTGTCGGGAGCGGCCTTCCTGCTGATGAGCGGAGTTGGGCCTAACCAGGTGGTTACGGGCACTGTCACCCTGGCTGCAGAAAGCAACATTCCACTGGAGCGCGTGCGCTATGTTCTGACCAACAGAACAACCGGGGCCCGGAGCGAAGTTGGCAACGCCATGCCCGGAGCTCAATTCTCGTGGACCCCGCCAGAGGCCGGAGAATGGAGCCTGCGGGCCGAAGGCCTGGTAGGCGGAACCGTAGTGCACAGCAGCGACTCGGTTTCCTTTCGTGTCTATCTGGGAACGGTGTACGGACCCCGGCCCGTCGTCCCCAGAGACCAGTTCGTCGCATTGGCCTCCACACTGGCGCTGAAGTCGTGGCAGGAGACGGGCATGTCCGCCGCCTTGCAGGTTGCTCAGGCCATTCTTGAGACGGGATGGGGTCAGAGCATCCCCGTGGATAAGTACACAGGGCTGTTTTCCAACAACCTGTTTGGCATCAAGGGCACAGGGCCAGCCGGCACCGTAATATCAAACACCTGGGAGGAATACAATGGCGTTGCTTTTCGCATCGACGCCAACTTCCGTGCCTACCACAATGTGGAACAGAGCTGGGCTGATCATAAGAACTTGTTGCTTGTGGCAGCCAGATATCAGCCTTTCCGCGACGTGATGTATGACATGTCTCTGGGAGCCTGGGCACTGCGCCGCGCAGGGTACGCCACAGACTCACAGTACCCCATGAAGCTGATGGACATCATCATGCGCTACGAACTATGGAAGTTGGACGAGGTGGGGGTATAGTCACTCACTGTACAGCAGGAAAACCCTCCATGGTATCGAAGTATTCGTTAACAGAAATTTAGGGAGGGACTCAATTTGGCTGTGGATATCGCCTTCGATCGCTATTACAAATACGATGAACTGACCAGCTTGTTACAGCATTACGCCGGCGCCTACCCCGATTTCACCTCACTCGGTTCCATCGGGAAGAGCTTTGAGGGCCGCGATGTGTGGGTTATGACGGTGACAAACTCCGCTACCGGGGAACATTCTGACAAACCGGCTCTGTACGTTGATGCCAACATCCACGCCGGTGAGGTCACAGGCTCCGTTGCCGCTCTCTACCTTATAGACCATCTGTTAAAGGGTTACCCCACAGATCCTCTGATCAAGCGCCTTTTAGACTACTACACCTTCTATGTTCTGCCGCGCATAAATCCCGACGGTGCCGAGCTATACCTGACTACGCCCACCTTGTTGCGGAGCAGTGTCAGGCCTTTCCCCGACTACCGCAAGTCTGAGGATCCTCCCGGATTGCACATCGAAGATGTGGATGGCGACGGCAAGATTCTGCTGATGCGCGTACGAGATGATCTGCGCGGTACCTGGAAGCTGGATCGAGAGGACCCCCGCCTGATGGTGGAACGTCAGCCTCTCGACCAGCAGGGCCCCTTCTTCCACGTGTACAGTGAGGGGCTGGTGCGAAACGAGTCAGGCGAGCTGGAAGAAGAGGTAAAGCTGCCGCTGGCCCAGGTTCCTACCAGGTACGGCCTCGACATGAATCGCAACTTCCCGTCCGGATTTACGCCGCTCATTCCCGGAGCGGGCGTGTACCCGCTTTCTGAACCTGAGACGAGAAACCAGGCAGACTTTGTTGACAAACACAGCAATATTGCCGGTGTTTTGCTGTACCATACTACCGGCGGCATCATCTTCATGCCCCATAAACGCATGCTGGAGAAGAACTTCGACAAAAGAGATCTCTTCCTGTACGAAGCAATTGGCCAGTTAGGATATGAGGCCACGGGATATCCGGTGGTCAACTCCTTCCGGGAGGACTTCTCCGGTGTTTTTGACGAGTGGTGTCTTGACCACAAAGGACTCCTGGCCTTTACTCCGGAGCTGTGGAACGCTGAAAGCCGGGCTACCGGCAAGGAGCGGGATGACGTCGGCCGCAAACTCAGCCAGAAGGAGAAGCGCGATATTGAGTTCAAGCTTCTGGCCTGGAACGATCTCGAGTTAGGCGGCAAGGGGTTCATCAATTGGCGGGAGTTCGATCACCCGCAGCTGGGCAAGGTCGATATCGGCGGCTGGGATACCAAGGAATGTCGCCAGAACCCGCCGGTGAGTTTCCTGCGCGGAGAGTGCCATAAGATGACCCTGTTTGCGTTGAGTTATGCTGCAGCCTTGCCCTTGGCCTGCATAGACGAAATAGAAGTGAAGCGGCTGGCTGATGACCTGTTTGCGGTTGACGCCCTGGTCTCCAACAGAGGTTACCTGCCGACAAACATTACTCAGCACGCCGTTAAGCAGCAGGCAGTGCGACCGGACCGAGTCAAGCTGGAGCTGGGGTCAGGAATGAGCATAGTAAACGGGACCTCGCAGCGTGAGATCGGGTATCTGGAAGGTTACGCGCTGACGCAGGACGTCTGGGGCCGGTACAAGGCACCGGGCAATCAGATGGCTCGTGTCAGCTGGACAGTAAGGGTACCTGCAGGCTCGGCGGCGCAACTGACTGTACGGCTACTGTCCGAACGGGGCGGCAACAGTAGCAAAACAGTGGACTTGAAGTAGAAGAGCAAAGAGGCCAGGACGCGAGTCCTGACCTCTTTTTTTGGGCTAATGCCCTGCTACTTCTTGCCGTCAAGAAAGGGGTGCTGCCGGGCCTCTGATATCACATAGAGGGATCCGGCCACCAGTACTGCCTGCCCGGGACGCCAGTCAAGCAGAGCCTGACTCAGGGCCGCACCCACGCTGTCAAAGGGGTGGGCCGTAATACCCAGTTTCCCAGCGGCTGTGGCCAGCTGTTCTGCCGTCATGGCGCGGGGGATTTTCGGGGCACAGGCGTAAAGTGATACCTGGCGCCCTGACAGATAATCCAGCATGGCCGACACTTCCTTGTCTGCCATCATGCCTGCCACCCAGAGCAGATCCTCCTTGGGCAGGAGCTCGTCCAGGGTTTCACGCAGTGCTGCCATGCCGTGGGTGTTGTGGCTACCGTCCATAATCAGCAGCGGGCTGGTGCTCATCACTTCGAATCTTCCCGGCCAGCGGGCCTCGGCCAGACCCGTGTGCATGGCGTCTTCACTAACATTGAGTCCAAGCTCCCGCAGCCCCTGGGCCGCCGCCAGTGCCGTGGCGGCGTTCTTTAGTTGGTGCTTACCCAGCATGGCCGTTCTCGCCTGGTCCATTTTCAGATTCCGGCCTGCGAAACGCATTAGCTGGCCATGCAGGTCACTGTGGATGCCGGTTACGGTAAAGTCTTCTCCCAGCCTGATGATAGGCGCATTGACTTCAAGACAGCGTTTCCTTATCACGGACCAGGCTGAGGGATCTTCGACCGCCGTCACTACAGGGACGTCAGCTCGGATGATTCCGGCCTTTTCTCCCGCTATTTCGGCCAGGGTATTGCCAAGTATAGACATATGGTCGTACCCGATATTGGTAATAACGCTGAGGAGTGGCGAAGCAATGGCGTTAGTGGCGTCAAACCTTCCGCCGAGCCCTACTTCCAGAACCACCACGTCAACTGCTGCCTGGGAAAAATGCAACAGCCCCAGCGCAGTGATAAATTCAAACTGCGTCAGCTCGGCCTCCTTGGCAACTGGCAGCAGCATGTCAAAGGATCGGGCCATATCTGCGGCGCTTATGTCGGCGCCGCCGACTTTGATGCGGTTAGTAAAGGCGTCGAGGAAGGGGGAAGTGAAGAGCCCGGTGCAGTATCCTGCGGCGGACAGAATGCTGGCCAGCATGGCGCAGGTTGACCCTTTGCCGTTGGTCCCGGCCACATGGACAATGTGATAGTCGGTGTCGGGGCGCCCGAGGTTGTCCAGGGCCTGCTGCATTCGCGTCAGGGTCGGGGCGCCTGCCATGCGTGGCAACCCATGTATATAGTCAACCATCTGGTCAAGATGCATCATTATTCCTCCACTCGTGTGTCTGACGTACCAATAATAACAGTTGGCAATAGACTGTTTCAAGCAAAGCGCAAGAGGGAAACGCCCCCGCCGTGTGGAAATCACAGGTAGGCAATAAGGATATCCCAAAGAGAAGAGGGGGAGTAAACAGTGAGATGGATTGCTTTTGACCGCATGGAGAAGTTCATGCACGAGGTTTTTGTGGCGGCCGGTCTCCCGGAGACCGACGCTGCCGTGGTGACAGATGTACTGCTGGAATCGGACCGCCGCGGCATTGATTCCCACGGTGTAGGACGACTGAAGCCTTTCTACATCGATCGTATCCGCGACGGCATCATCGACCCGGTTACGAGAATTGACATATTGCGTGAGGGTCCCACCACGGCCGTGCTCAGTGCTAACAACGGCATGGGGCACGTGGCCGGAAAATACGCCATGCAAATGGCCATAGACAAGGCCCGCGAACTGGGGTTAGGTATGGTAGCGGTGCGTGATTCAAACCATTACGGCATTGCCGGATACTACACCATGATGGCAGCGGCCCAGGGAATGGTAGGAATGACCGGCACCAACGCCAGGCCCTCCATCGCGCCGACCTTCGGTGTGGAGAACATGCTGGGTACTAACCCCCTGACCTTCGCCATGCCCAGCGACGAAGAGTTCCCCTTTGTCTTTGATTCCGCCACTTCCATAGCCCAGCGCGGTAAGGTCGAAGTATATAATCGACTGGGCAAGCCGCTGCCGGCAGGCTGGGTCATTGGCGCTGACGGTCAGCCGCGCACTGATGCAGACGGGGTGCTGCGCGATCTCCTTACAGGGGAAGCTGCTCTGGCGCCGCTAGGTGGTATTGGTGAGGAGCTTGGCGGCTATAAGGGATATGGCTATGCCACGGTCGTGGAAATTCTTTCCGCGGCATTGCAGGGAGGCGCTTTTCTCAAGGCTCTTTCCGGCCTTAGTGATGGCAAAAAAGTGCCCCACCATATAGGGCACTTCTTCCTGGCTATAGACATTGAAGCCTTTACAGACCTGACTTCTTTTAAGCAGACCACGGGAGACATCCTGCGAGAGCTGCGGGCGAGCCGCAAGGCTCCGGGGCAGGAGCGCATTTACACTGCAGGCGAAAAGGAACATGAGGCCTGGCTATATCGCAAAGACAGGGGAATCCCCTTGCCCGACGCGCTGGAGAAGGATATCTCTCAACTTGAGGACTGGTACGGTCTCAAGCTTTAGGTTCGGTTTGCGCTTCGAGGCAGGTCCCTCTCTAGTTCTGAATCCGGCGCATGGTGGGGTAGGCGATATCGATGTCCGCTTCGGCGCTGAAACGGTCGAGGACGGCTTCCCAAATACGCTCGTCGACAATGCGTCTTTGCTTTGGGTCACAGAGAAAGCGCATCGTAAGTCGAACTCCGCTCTCCACAACATCTGTGTAAACGGTAGGGGTCAGACTGGTGTAAAAGATGAGGTACCTGCGAGAGGCTTCTTTAATGCGTATCTGGGCCTCCTCAGACAGATCACCCGCCTCGGCATTGACGATTTCACTCAAAATCTGCTTCGCCTTTCGCCAGTCGCTCTCAAATGTTACCCAGACCCTGACTTCCTCCCAGATATACGCAAACCCCAGAGTGTAGTTGGCCAGTGAATCTGTGAAGATTTTGGCGTTAGGGTGTGAACTATTCGCCCCGTACTCTGTTCAGCATCTACCCAGTTCCCTATTTCAATCACGCGAAACTTAAACAGGTTCTGATCGATGACATCGCCCTTGACGCCGTCGATTTCGATGCGATCTCCGACCACAAAGGGTTGGCGGAGCAGTATATACAACCATCCGGCCAGGTTAACGAGAATGTCTTTTAGCGCCAGGGCCAGACCGGCGGAAATCAGCCCCAGATAGGTCACCATGGAGCCCCCCGCTTGCAGCCAGATGGTTGCGAGGATGATGATTAGCAGAAAGAAAGCGATAGCGTTGACTGCCCTCTTAGTTCGGTAGAAAGTGGTGACATCGTTAATCCTCTTGTGCAGAAACCTGAGGAAAACAGCTTTGACACCATAAATCGATGCCAGAGCCAGCAGTGTGTACATTGTGTTAAGCGAGGTAGCGCTAGTCCAGTCAGGCATATATTCCCTCCTTACTGGTATTCATATGCTTATTATACCAGAGGGGCGATTCCCAGGCGGGTAGCCGTTATGCGCATGGGTTAGCTATGGGTTGCATCACTGCCCGGATTCTCAACTTTAGGTCCCATCGAAATGCAACTTGCGCCTTATCATAAGGTTTTGCAGGGTGTCGCGGTGAGATCCGGCGGACCACCGAGCTTCCCAGTACTGTGCCTCAAGGTAAAGGTGCAGCAGCGGTCTGAGCTCAGAATCCTGGGTTCCCG
>DDWC01000153.1 GCA_002345475.1 Firmicutes bacterium UBA2296 | reverse complement strand
TCCCTCTCCAAAAGGGACGGTTCTTTTTGTGACTCTTGGCTCGACCGTCCTGGCTAGTCTCAGTTTCGTGATTAGTCCACTGGCGCCCCGCCAGGCCTGAAGCAAGAAGAACCGTCCCCGGTGCTTCACTGGTGAAAATGGCAAAAAACCCGCGCCGGACGTAAGCGTCCAGAGCGGGCTCTATTGGGGGATCTAGTTTTCTACTGTCTAATCACTGATTCGAATTCCGGAGGCGAATAGAGATGCTTTTTGACAAAGCACGTGTTTGCTGCGCGAATCACCAGGGTCTTTTCCTTCTCGGGGAAGTCCGCCGGGAACTCGTATTCGTAGATAATCTTCGTGGCCAGGCGAGTCTTCTCGTCGCGTTCCGCGGTAGCGTGAATCTTGAGGCCATCAACAGGCAGGCCCTTGCGCTCGCAGTAAGCTTCCGCCGTGTAAGCAGCACAGGAGACCAGCGAAGTCAGAAACAGCTGAAAGGCGCTAGGACCAGGCTCGCAACTGCACACCGTGAATCCGTCAAAATAGGCGGTAGTGTCGCCATTCTTTAGTTCAACAACCATTGTACTCATGAAACAGTCCTCCTAAATGATAGTGTCTACTACAACCTATTTTACCACGTTTCGCGGCGAATTGTTCCTGGTTCCCGGTGCTGGCATTGCAGACTCCCATCCGACTTATCCGGCCCATCCGGGCAAAACGTTCCTATCAGCGTCCCCGCAGCCGAATCGGAATCCCCATCAGGCTACCGCATCGAAATCTCGTCTGGTTTCTCGCGGCTCCAGCCTGTCAGATCAACATCAGCGTTCTCATTAGTTAATCATCGCCCCATCAGGCTATCTCATCTCTCTCCTAACTGCTGAGTGCTGAGTGCAGAATGCTGAGTGCTGACGCCCACCAAGCGCCAAGCGCTAATCGCCAAGCGCTACCTCTTCACCACAAATCCCTGCGTCCACATAGGAGTGACCACGTCATTTCTGCACACTTCCACTGCCCGGGTGTACTTGCTGTTGGCCACCGGCTTGATGCCGTGCTGCTTAATGATTTGTGCCAGCCAGTGCGGGATATCCTTGCGGCACTTGACCTCGAAAATCACTTCATCCCGATGGTGATGCCGCCAGAAGCTTCGCGTTGGAAACAGCGTCGTTGCCGACGTGCTGCGGACATCAAAGTCAAAGGTAACCCGCACGTCATCCCTTGATCTCGGTACAAGACCTTCACGGCAGTACTCAACGACAAGCTTGGGAGACAGTTCTCTTAACCGCACCAGGCGGGCAAATTCAACAAGCACTGGGTTCTCTTCGTCGTCCCAGCGCTTGCTGGACATGTAATGCTCGTAATCTTGTGGCGACACAAAGGCGCTGAACTTTTCCATGGGTGTGCCGCGGCGCGTCTTCAGTTCCGCCCGGATCACACTTTGCGCGGTGAGAGTCCGATCATAGCTGCGGATGCGCAGCTTGGTGCGGCCAAAATCGCCGCCCATCTTTTCGTGGTAGGCCCGGTAGTCCGCGGTGTCATAATACAGACTCCGCAGGTAGTAGCGGCCCTTGGGGGAGATTTCTGCGTAATGATCCGGCACCACGTAGGGAGTTAGCCCCGCCCGCAGCTGCAGGTACTTCGCGTATGGTATGCGGTACTTGTATTCAAACCGCCAGTTGCTGACTATGCTTCGATCAACTCCAAATAGCATCGGGGCCTCCTTTCATCAGCCACCAGGCTCCAGCCAAAACAGAGACACGACACCCTGATGGGGCGTGATGAGATCTGATGGACCGCTGATGTTTATTGAGTTACTGTTTAAGTTCTGTCACCGCCGTACCCATTGTCCCGCGACCCATGGTGTCGCCGCTACGATCTCCCGAGAAACCCTCTTCCACATTCCACTTTCCGCTGAATGCTGAGTGCTGAATGCTGAGTGCTGAGTGCTTACTCCCATCAATCCGGCTTATCCGTGCCTATCCGGCCCATCCGAGCGAAACGTTACCCATCAGACGCCCTTCAGCGCCTCATCAGCGTTCCCCCATCAGGCTGTCGCATGCCACCCGCCGGCTGCTACATCGGTAACGTCAGTTGCGGCGCCAGCAATGAAACCTTCGCCACTCCCTGCACCGCTTTTATGCTCCTGACCATCTGGTCGCTTTGCTTCTCCTGCATGCGGTTAAAACGCAGTTCAAATACCGTTTCCCAGGCTTCTCCCTCAGTTTCAAAAGAACGCACCCGGGCGGTGGTAGTGTGCTGGCGAATGACGTCCTGTACTTCCTCGCTGGCGTAATCCGACTCCCCAGCCAGTACCAGGACAAAGTCGGCGTGACGCTGAGTGCCGTAGTCCATGATATACAAAAGTGCGGTGACAATAGAAAGAAACAGCGTGGCTACCACGGCAATCATCCAGTTGTCGGTGCCACAACCAAGACCCACCGCTATCACCCAGAAAAGGAACACCATGTCCCGGGTGTCCTTGATGGGTGTGCGAAAACGAATTATCGAGAGCGATCCCACCAGCCCCAGCGACAGAACCAGGTCGCCACGGATAAACATCATCACCAAGGTGACGATGGGGGAGAGTAGCACCAGAGTCGACAGAAAAGACTGCTCGTAGTTGAGCCCCCGGTGGGTACTCCGGTAAAGCAATGCGATACCTATGGATAAAGCCGATGCCAACGCCAATGAAACGAAAAGGTTCACTATGACTTCACCGGGGATGAACAGAAGGTCCGTGATGTTTTGCCACATAAAGATCGGCTCCTTTCGTGGTACGGGATGCCGGCAGTCCTTGCTGCCAATGTCCTAGCGCGTCCAGGCGTCAAAAATGCGCATCTCTTCGTTGCTGAGTCCGAAATATCTTTGCGTGTAGCCCATGACCTGATCGGTGCGCGCTTCAGCAAAGGCCCGCAGCATGTTCACGTGGGATTGCCAGTTGGCCATGCTCATGTTCCATCGCGCCAGGTGTCTCGGTACTTCCGCTTCAATCTCCCTGACGCGTTCATCGATGCGCTCCAGAACCCTCTCCTTGGCAAAGGTATGGTTCAAATGGTGGGCCAGCCTGGCCACAAACTCCTGACGGAAGTCATTATTTTGCATCAGGTTATAGATCACCGTTGTCCACAAGCCCCGAGCATACCCCGTTCCGTCAGGGTGTGTGACGTAGACCAGCGTGTTGTGGTTCCAGGTAAAGAAGCCCCAGTCCACGTCGTACACAATCCACCGCCACTTGCCCTCGTCGCTCTGCTCACGCCAGAAGCGTATGTTGGCCGAATCGGTGTTACCAAAGTATATTTGCGCTACCCAGTAATCTATATAGTTGGTGATGTCCATTTTCGTCTGCACGTAGGCATAATGCTCTGGGTTCCGCATGTCGTTGCGGGCGATGTAGTCGCGCAGAGCTATGTAGTCATCGGCGCTACCCACGCGGACCGTATGGTTAGCCTGCAACAGATCAACCTTGGTGGGGTCCACGTTGTGGTTATACGCTATAAAGTGCTCGTTTATGCGCTCGCGAATGTTGTATATGCCCCAGTACGCGCCGTTCAGGTACACCACCACCGGCCGGTAGGCCTGGTAATCGAGGTCGGTCTCAGAGAGCAGGCTGGTCATAAAGGTATCCCGTATCATGCTCATGTTCCAGTCCTGACCAGACTGGCGCACGGTGATGGCCTTGTAAGTGGTTAGCTCTTTGTCCGGGAAGAAGGGGTACTCCATAACGTTTGATCCGTATTCATTGCGCGCAAAAATGTTAAAGATCTTTTGTGGCAAGGCACGGCTGTACTGACCGCCAATCTTAATCCCGGCGTCAAAAGTGTAGCCGAGCGTGCCGTCGGGCTCAAAGAGCTGAAAGTGAACGGGCCTTTCCCAGTCCTGCCAGAAGTTTGCCCCCACGTAGGGGAAGTCTACAGCTGCCCGCGGCCCCATGGCATAGATGCCCGTGTAATGGTCCCACAAATCCTTGGGATCCATCAGTATGGAGAGAACCGATAAGTCTGTAGCGTCATCTATAAGGTACGTGGCGTTTAGCGCAGGGCTCGGCAAGAATCCCTCGGTAAAAACTCTGGCCCGCATCACGGTTGTCTTTGCCACAGTAAACGGTTCACTGTAAATTGGCGACGTCGTGTCCGGCTCTTTGCCGTCCAGTGTGTAGCGGACCACCGCTCCGGCCGGCTCCCAGGGGCTTAGAGAAAGCGAAATGGTAATGGCCTCGTCATAGAATCCACTGCGGTGCGATACCACGGGTGGCCTGGCAAACCCCAGCTTGGCGTCGCCGCTGTTGGGCGCGCCTGGAGTGGGTGTGGCAAATAGCACAGCCGACCCTATCCCGTCAGGCTGCCTGCCCACCGCCAGGTTAGCTTCCAGGGCGCCTGTGTTCAGGACGTCAACCGTAAGTCCGTCTGCCGCTGTGAGAACCACAGTCTCACCACTGGCCGCCAGACTGAAACTGGTATGCAGCGGAGCTTCGGGGTCTTTGCGGTCTTTGCCCGAGGCGAAGACCAGCATAAACTCGCCCGGGTCGATCTCCACATCGGGGAACACCCAGCGAAAAGGTTCCTCATGACTGTCCGACAAGCCAAAACCAGCCAGTCGCACCGGAGCATCTCCGGAATTATATAGTTCTATCCAGTCAGGATTGTCGCCGTCCTCATCGGCCAGCATGCCGGAGTTGCGGCTGACCACTTCGTTGATGTGAACGTGTGACGCCCCAGGAGAGCGAATGCCTGAAAGCTCGGGGAATCCCTGGGTGAAGTTCTCCGCTCCCGGCGTGGGGGCAGGGTAGTACAGCCACCTTGTCGGGTCTGACCTGTCGCGGCCGTAGGAAATGTCCACGATCATGTCGTTTATGGCAACCGCATCTATCAGTCCGCCACGGGAGTCCGAGAAGACCACGTGCTCTCCCGTCAAAGCCAGTTTGAAATTGGTGTGCAGGTACTCCGCCTCCGGATCCCGGCGGTCCTTGCCCGACGCAAACACCACCAGGTACTCTCCAGGCTCAATAACTACCGCGGGGAAACGCCAGCGGAAAGGGTTATCCTCCTTGTCCGAAAGCCAGTAGTCGGTCAGGTCAATGGGTATTGTGCCGGCATTAAATAGCTCGATCCAATCAGGACGATCTCGATCCTCGTCCAGAATACCCGTGCTGTTGGCCGCCATAAACTCGTTTATGTACACCGGGCTGGTCTCTAGCCTGGCCCGCTCAATGGTTTCAAAAAAAGATTCACCGTTAGCCGTTCCGGGCGAAGGATCCAGATAGTAACCCCATCTGGTAGTGCTTCCCGGTACTCTCCCCAGAGAAACGTTGGTCAACATCTCGCCCAATTCCACGGAATCCACTACCCGAAGATCAGGAGTGGAAAACACCACCGTTTCGCCGGTCGCGCTGAGACGAAACCCGGTGTGCAGGTGGCCACTGGTCGGGTCGCTTCTGTTCTTGCCCGAAGCAAAAACCAGCAGGTATTCGCCCGGTCCGATGTGGACCGTTGGGAAGGACCACTTCATGGGGTTGGTGGGGTCGTCCGACAACCAGAAGCCAGTCAGGTCAATAGACTGGCGTCCGCTGTTATGTATCTCTATCCAGTCAGGATAGTCGCCGTCTTCGTCGGCGACGGTACCGCGGTTGCTGCTCATTACCTCGCTGATCCACAGATTGCGGCTGGTGAAGCTTTCCCGGCTAAACTGCGTAACCAGGAGAATGAGCGCCGCTACCAGTAACAGCACATGAAATATGCCGATTTTCTTCTTTGGTCTTTCGCCTCCGCTAAATCTGAGCACCTGATCACCTCGCCCGGCTTGTGCATAATATCCCATTTATATTCGACCCGAAGGGCGCAAATCCTGCCAATAGCCATATTCCCGTACGCTGTGCAGGATTTCTACGTGTTGTTAGTGAAAAGAGTAAGGTGAAGAACAGCCGCCAGGCGCCAGGCACCAGCCTCCAGCTAAAAAGGAGTCACGACACCCTGATGGGTCCTGATAAGATCTGACGGACTGCTGATGGTTTTGTATTTGAGTTTTTGCNNCCATGGTGTCGCCGCTACGATCCCCCGAGAAACCCTCTTCCGCCTTCCAAATTCCACTTTCCGCTGAATGCCGAGTGCTGAGTGCAGAGTGCTTACTCCCATCAATCCGGCCTATCCGAACCCATCCCTCCCATCCGAGCGAAACGTTCCTATCAACGCAACGTACAACTAGCAACGTACAACTATCAACGATCCCTCCCAATCCCATCGGCTGGCGTCTGGAGGCTATATTGTGACAGGTGGTTGATCGAATGCGCATTTACGTCGCTGTCACCGATTTCGACTGGTTTTCCTTCCTGCAGCGGACCAACCCTGACGAAGTAAATTTCTGGCGGGCGTCCACCCGTCCGGTGTTTCGTGCGCTGCGGCCCGGTCAGCTTTTTCTCTTTAAGCTGCATTCCCCCCGCAACTACATCGTGGGCGGCGGTGTTTTTTCCCGCTATTTGCAGTTGCCGGTGTCTATCGCCTGGGAAAGCTTTGGCACAGCTACCGGGGCTGCCAGTCGCAGTGAGTTCATAAATACGGTGTATCGCGAAAAGCGCATAACCTGGCACGACAATCCTGATATCTCCATAGGATCTATCATACTTACCCGGCCGTTCTTCTTCAATGAAGATCAGTGGATACCCGAGCCAGAGAGCTGGGAACCAAACATTCCTCTCGGCAAGCTCTACGAGACCGACAGTGGTGAAGGACGCAGGATACTCGACGCCGTTTTGGCTCGCGTCGGCTCACATTTGGGTCAGCCGGATCAACAGGGGTCTTACCTGCTGGAACACCTGCCCCAGGTAATCCCCGGTTTGGGCAGCTTCAGCCTGGCCATGACACGCCTTTACCACAGTCAGTGCGCGATTAGCGGCGAAACAGCTCTCCCCGCCCTCAGCGTGGCGCAGATCAGGCCCAGCGAGCGGGGAGGAGAACAGTTGCCGGTAAACGGTATACTGTTGCGTAAGGATCTCTGTGAACTGTTTCGCTTAGGCTATATCACCGTGCGGCCAGATTTCACCGTCAGCGTAAGCCCCAGATTGGTGCGCGAGAGCCCAGGGGGCAAGACAGGCTATACAAAGTTCGACGGCAGGCCGCTGTCGGGCATGCCCGATAGTTTTGAACACTGGCCTTCCCGCGACAATCTCATCTGGCACCGCGACAATGTCTATATCTCTGTGTAGAGCACAGGGCATTACACTTCTAAGGAGGCACTCATGCTAGCTAAAACTCAGGAACACTTCTGGGCCACACTTGCCAGTTACAGTAACAAAGCCTTTGCCGGGGAACTCCTGTCCGTCCCAGCCGACGATGTCATCTTCACCGGAAAAGAGCTGGTGATGCACGTCAAGTCCTGTCAGCCGGGCCGGATTCGCGTTCCTTTTCTTGTCGGTGATGACCGCTCCCGCACCTGGGTCTTCACCAGAGAGGCCGGCGGAATCCTGCTCAAGCACGACCACCGCCACGAGGACGGCACGCCGGACGAAGTCACCATGTATGGCGGACTCACTTCCCATGGTGGTTCCGACGTCATGCAGGTCTTCCCCNNCCCCGCCGATGAGGAGACTGTGCTGCGACGCCCCGCCACCATAGGCAACGTCTGGTGGGTGGAACTGGTGGAAGGCCAGTACTTTACGTACAATCTGCGACGCATTCACACCGATCGACTGGTATCGGTGCGCTTTGACCTGACCCGGGAAGTTGAGGCTCCGCCAGACCCCTGGGGATGGGTGGAATAGGGGGATCAATGGCAAAAATGAAGCTTTCGTCCGTAAGCGACAACTACCACGGCACTCTGGTGTCGGATCCCTACCGTTGGCTGGAGGATCCCGATTCACCCGACACCAGGGCCTGGATAGACGAGCACAATGCTGTATCCTCTGTCTTTCTGGGCGCCTGGCCAGGTCGTCAGCAAGTAAAATCACGGCTGACTGAACTGTGGAACTACCCTCGTTACTTCCTGCCGGTGAAGGCAGGGGGGCGCTACTTCTTCCAGAAAAATGACGGCCTGCAAAACCAGGCCGTGCTTTACGTGCGTCAAGGCTTCGACGGCGAGCCTGCTTTGGTGCTGGATCCCAACACTTTAAGCGAAGACGGCACTGTGGCGCTGACCGGCTTTTCCCCCTGTCGAGAGGGTCGACTGCTGGCCTATTCCACGTCGCAGAGCGGCAGCGATTGGCAGGAAATCCGCATCCTCGATGTGCAGACAGGGCGGCACCTGCCGGAGGTTTTGCGCCACTGCAAGTTTACAGCCATTTCCTGGGCCCCGGACAACCTCGGTTTCTATTACACCCGCTTTCCCGACCCCGCTACCGTTGCCCCGGAAGAGCAGAGCTTTAACAGCAAGGTCTACCTGCATCTTCTGGGGAACCCTCAGGATCAGGATGAACTGATCTTCGAACGTCCGGACTTCAAGGAGCTGGGGTTTCACACCAAGGTAAGCGATGACGGGCAGTACCTGGTGATCACTGTCTGGCATGGCACCGACACTGAGAATCGCGTTTATTATCGCGACCTCTCCGGGACAGACCCCGTGGTGCGCCTGCTGGATGAGGCCGATGCCATGTACAACTACATCGGCAACGTCGGTTCGCTGTTCTATTTTCACACCAACCTGGAAGCGCCCAAAGGTAGCATCATAGCCATCGATATCGAAAAACACGACAGAGCCAACTGGCTCACAGTGGTTGGCGAAGCCGACGAGGCTATCGACAGCGCAGTTATGGCCGGTAACAGGTTGGTCGTCACCTACTTGCACCATGCACAGCACAGAGTCACCATGTTCTCTCTGCAAGGGGAGGGCGGTGGCGAGTTGGTCCTGCCGGGGATAGGCACAGTGGTGGGCCCGGTGGGCAAGAGAGAAGACAGTGAGATGTTTCTCTCCTACACCTCCTATCTCGATCCCGCTATGGTTTTGCGCTACGACTTTGAAACTTTGCGCCTTACCCCCTGGCACGAAGTCCGGCTCAGTTTCTCTCCCGAGGAGTACGAGACCGTGCAGCGTTTCTGCACTTCCCCTGATGGCACGCAGATTCCCGTATTCCTCAGTTATCGGCGCGGTATGGCGCAAGACGGGGGGAACCCTACCATACTTTACGGCTACGGCGGTTTCAATGTCAGTCTCACCCCCGCGTTTTCGCCGGCGCAAATCGCCTGGATGGAACAGGGCGGCATTTATGCCGTGGCCTGTCTGCGGGGAGGCAGCGAGTACGGAGAGGATTGGCACAGAGCAGGTATGCTGGAGCGCAAACAGAACGTGTTCGATGACTTCATTGCCGCCGCAGAGTGGCTTGTGGCAGAGAAGTACACTAGAGTCAGCCGCCTGGCCATCATGGGGGGCAGCAACGGAGGCTTGCTGGTAGCCGCCTGCATGTTGCAACGGCCTGAAGCCTTTGGGGCCGTGGTTTGCCGCGTACCCGTCATCGATATGCTGCGTTACCACAAGTTTACTGTGGGTCGCTACTGGGCCGGCGAGTACGGCAACGCCGAATCTTCACCCGAGCACTTCCGCTTTCTCTACGCCTATTCGCCCCTGCACAATGTGCGCGCCGGGGTGAATTACCCCGCCACCCTGATTATGACCGCTGACACCGACGACCGCGTTGTTCCGGCGCACGCTCTCAAGTTCGCCGCCACGCTGGAGGAGAGCTACAGCGGACCCAATCCCATTCTCACCCGTATTGAGACTAAGGCCGGGCACGGCGCCGGCAAACCGACCAGTAAGCTCATAGAGGAGACCGCCGACATCTACAGTTTCCTGGGGCAGGTTTTCGCCCGTGCGTAAATACTGCCTGCGTTTGCTCCTCGTCGTTCTCACCCTGTCGCTAATAGTCTCAGTTACACCTCCCGCGGCCCAGGCTGCATCCACCGGTGTCAGAGTGTACCTTGACGGCATAGAATTAGCCTTTGCCGACCAGCCCCCCATCATTGCCAGCGGGCGTACGCTGGTTCCCCTGCGCTTTGTCTCCGAAGCCTTCGGCGCCCAGGTCGACTGGGATCCCGCTACAGGCTCGGTTCCCATCGCCCTTGACGACATAAATGTTATGTTGCGCATCGGCAGACGGGAGGTAGTGGTTAACGAGCGCACCGTCTTGCTGGACGTGGCGCCGACCCTGATCAACGGCAGGACCATGGTTCCCCTGCGCTTTGTGTCCGAAGTGCTGGGTGCCACGGTCAGCTGGAGCGATCTGCACAGCAGCGTTTTTGTGCGGCGCGATGCAGCTGTTGCTTCCTTTCGCAACAGCTATTATCCAGCCAGTTACGTCAATGTAAGCGTCAGCGGCAATGCTCTTCAGGTCAGCGGTGCCGACTCTGGCTCAGACTCATGGGTCTGGGTGATGGTGCGCGACAGCACCGGCGAACGGATCGCCGAGGCGATTGTCCCCCTGTCGGCCGACAGGACCTACCTGGCTAGCCTCGACCCGCGGTTGGCGCTGGGGCAGTATACCGTCGACGTTTACATGGGCCCCGCGCGCTTTGGTACTTATATCAGCCGCCATCTTGGCATCGCTCTGGTGCAGGGTAGCCAGGCGCTGGCTTTGCCCCAGTCTCCCATGTACGAACACAACTACGCGCAATTTTCCTCTACTCAGAGGGACTTGATGTCCCTGGTCAAGTTCAGTCTGGCCGATAAGGCTCAGGAAACCGCCCTGCTCAGCCTCGCCGCTGAGATTACCCGAGGCATTGACAGTGACTACATGAAACTGCTGGCTATCCATGACTGGGTGGCGCAAAATATCTATTACGACTTCGACGGTATGGCCACTACATCGTACCAGGCCAATACCCCATACCCCGTTTTTCTCTCCCGCCGTGCTGTTTGCCAGGGATATGCTGAACTGACGTCTGCCTTACTGCGAGCCTCCGGCATACCTGCCCGGGTTGTCGTGGGCCATGCCCTGGGGGCGACCTCTTCCGCGAAAACGTGGGATGAGGCAGACCACAGCAAGTCAAACCATGCCTGGAATGAGGCCTATGTCAGCGGACGATGGGTTATACTTGATGTGACATGGGATTCAGGCAACAAGTACCAGGGTGGCGATTTTGTTGCCGGGGACGTAAGGCACACATATTTCGACATCACTCTGGAAGCGCTGTCGTTGACCCACAAGATTATGAAGTAAAGAGGGGATGCAACATGGAGAAAGATAAGCGGATCGCCGTGCTAATCGACGCTGACAACGTCTCGGACAAGTATATAAAGTTCATCTTTGACGAAATCAGCAACCACGGCACACCCACCTACAAGCGCATTTACGGAGACTGGACAAAACCACAGCTTTCTTCCTGGAAGAACGTGCTGCTTAACTACTCCATTTCTCCTATTCAGCAATATGCCAACACCGTAGGCAAGAGCTCCACCGATGCCGCGCTGATCATTGACGCCATGGACATTCTCTACTCTGGCAACGTAGACGGCTTCTGCATTGTCAGCAGCGACAGCGACTTTACCCGACTGGCGGCACGTCTGCGCGAAGCCGGCATGACCGTAATCGGCATGGGCGAGAAGAAGACCCCTATGCCCTTTATATCCGCCTGCGAAAAGTTCAAGTATCTTGAAGTGCTGGCCTCAATGGCTACGCAACCCGCTGAGATTCCGGGCACTAAGGCCGCCCCCAAAAAGCCGGTGGAATCCCAGGGGTCCATGGCCGACACCGACAAACTCATCGAGGTCATCCGCACGATTATCAACGAGATATCCGACGAGGACGGCTGGGCGTATCTCGGAGACCTCGGCCACATTCTCAACAAGCGTTCGCCGGACTTTGACACCCGCAACTACGGGTTCACCAAGCTCACTCCCCTGGTGGCCTCGCTTAAGCGCTTTGAAATCCGCTCCACCAAGACCAGCAACCCCAGCATCAGCTTGAAGCACGTGCGCAATAAAGACTGATTAAGGCCTCCCACAGCAGGATATCGAGAAATTTGTTCTATCCACAAGGCAAAACGGGGCGTAAATGCCCCGTTTTTGTGGCATAATAGTAGTATCTATTTTTAGGATGTGATAATCATGGCCAAAGATATGAGGAACCTGTCGCTTATTGTGGCAGAATTCTCTGACGCCCTGCTGCACGTAGACCGTATCAAAGCAGAGGCTGTGCTGATGCAGTGTCTCTCTCAGGACGACAGCTTCGAGCAAATGGAG
>DDWC01000250.1 GCA_002345475.1 Firmicutes bacterium UBA2296 | reverse complement strand
CCAGGAAGTTTTTGTTCCAGAAGCTGAGCCGCCTTGGCTGTCGCTCCGTACTTAGTTGCGTACAAAACAAGAGTATTCATTTCTATCTCCTCCTCAGGGCGTTCTCTATGGCTACCAGGATTACTTTGCTACTGACTGTCGCGCCAGAAATGCTGTCGACGGCAAGCCCCTGACTGGCGATTACACTCTCGGTTATCTTTTCAGCAGGCTTGCCCTGCCCGTAGTTGTGATCCACTATCTCAATGCCGGTTATCTGGTGTCCCTCCACTTGCACCGCCACCTTCGCCCCCACGAACTTCCCCGGATTAAAACCTCCTTCGTAGCGACCATCCGGAAGGTCGGCAAGAATCGAGGCGATGCCCGAAGGGTCCACCTCAGTAGCCGCGATAATCCTGTCGGTGCGTGAGAACTCAGCCACCATTGCCACTCCCAGAGCGATAAGCAGAACCATGACAACACCAAGCACCCTGATTAGTCTTTTCACCAATAATCTCTCCTCGACGCTGTTTTAAACGGCGTTCATATTGTAAACACCGTTCAAATTGTAGCCTCGGCGAATCCTGTTGTCAACACCCGCGCAAGATAATTGTTCTTCAGGGAAGGTTTTGCGCGGGCCAGGGCGAATTATCCCGAAGACAAGGGAGGAATGTGACGTGAAGGTTGTTGCCATTAATGGTAGCCCCAGGGCGGAGGGAAACACATACACTGCCATCATGCTGGTGGCGGAGGAGCTGGCAAAGCAAGGAATCGAGACTGAGGTCCTGCACGTGGGGAAACACGAGGTTCAGGGCTGCACAGCCTGTGGTGGATGCATCAGGAACCGTGATGAACGGTGCGTTTTGCCTGGAGAACTCGTCAACGATACTATTCAGAAGATGAAACAGGCCGATGGCATACTCATTGCTTCTCCCGTGCATTATTCCGCCATCGCCGGAACCATGAAGTCATTTCTTGACAGGGTGTTCTACGTGGGGGGAGTCAACGGTGGCCTCTTCAGGCACAAGGTGGGAGCGTCTCTGGTCGCCGTCCGTAGGTCGGGTGGACTGCCCGCTTTCGATCAGCTCAACAATTTTCTGCTGTATGCGGAGATGCTCATTCCTGCCTCCCACTACTGGAATGTCATACACGGTGCCAGACCCGGGGAAGTTCTGCAGGACCTCGAAGGTGTACAGATTATGCGAGTACTCGGGCGCAACATGGCCTGGCTTATGAAGTTAGTGGAACACGGCAAGGATGCAGTTCCGGCTCCGGTAAAGGAGAAGAAGGTCAGCACGAACTTTGTCCGCTGATCTACCCCAGGAAGGATTAGAGAAAAAGCGATACCCATCCACGCGAGGCGGATGAGTATCGCTTTTTGCAGATGCCTTCTATTTGGCAACCTGTGGTTGCGGAGCAGGGACTGGTGATGCCGCAAGAAGAAACCGCAGGTAGCGGAACAGGACGTAGAGCACGGCGACCGTGGCCCAAAGCTCCAGAAGCGGAATAGACTGAGTGAGCAGACCGATGCCGCGGCCGGTGTTGCTCAGGTAAGTGGCGGTGCCCTTAAGGGCGATAGCGGTGATTACGAAGGGGAATGTGAAGGCCGAGTAGCTCGGAAAGAAGGGTATCCTGAGCAATGCCGGTAGCCGTGATACCACGAAAAGGAAACTCAGCACCGTACAGCCTAGAAGCAGAGAGACGACAACCAAATTGCGCTCAGGAAAGCTGTTCAGATAGCCCGCCAAGGCCAGACTGCTTGGCGCAGTAAAAATGGCCAGAGTCGGTAAAGCAGGGGGTGGAACCTCTTTGACTATGGCGCAGCGGTAGGCGACCACCGGCAATAACAGAAGATAAGATGCGAAGGCAGCCCAGAAGAGTGCCTGACCTATCATCAGTTGACCAAATGCGGGTGCCGTGACACTGAAAGTGGCTAGCCCGACGTAGACGATTAACCAGCTGGGGAAGACCTGTCTTACTTTGAACACCAGCACATACTTGACGGTGAATATAGCGATTAGAGCAATATGCACTACAAGCGCGGCGAGCCAAAGCAGCTGTGCCGGGCCGGGCGCCCATGGCCTCAGGTAGCCGGCCAGAATGGCTGTCCCCATACTAAAGGTCGGAAGAACACTGCAGACCACTGGCTGAGCGATCGCTTCCCGCAGACTGGCTGGCTGGATAAGCACCTTGGCTAGCAGCAAGAAGAACAGGATGGCCGCGATGGCTCCGAGCGCGTAGCGATAATGCATTCCGTATCCGCCCACAAGGTTGCCCAGGGCGGCCAAGCTGAGCATCAGCCCAGCAATGGGGTACGGTAGTTTCTTAATAAGCGAGGTGAGCATGGTTTACTCCTGACCCAGGCAGTCGGTGCATGACGAGGTGCAGTTCTTCACTGCCACGCGTTTGACAAATTCATCATCGGCAAGAATCTGTTCGGCTACCCAGGCCGCCACTTCCCCGGTTATCTTCACGCAATGAGCCTTGCGTTCCGGACTGGTGAAGTCATAATCCTTAATCATTACGCGACAGCAGGTACTTCTGTACATAGCCTTGACGTGGTCGTGAAGGCCAGCTGCCAACGGGAACATTTTTGCGGCCATACTTTCTCCATGGCTACGACCGTATACCATGCCCAGGGCCATTTCTCCGCCGCTGACGGCACCGCACAGGCAGCCTGCCTTGCCAAGGCCGATAGGGAACCCAGATGCCATTTTTGTGATTTCCGCTGGGAAGGGCCATCCTAGAAACTCGTTGATGGTATGAACTACGGCTTCTGAACAGAAGAACTCTCCCCGGTCGAAGTAGCCCTCCGCCTGCTCCCGAACAGCCTGAACTATTTCCTGTCTGGTCATCGCTTTTGCCTCCCTGGATTTAGTAAGTTACCGTTACGGCGAACTATGTACATTCTATAGAGAAAAAAATAACATGTCTAATAGATTAACTAGATTAAGCTATCTATAACATAGATAGAAGTGCAACGAAAAAAGCGGCCTATATGGCCGCTTTGCCGGAAAGGTCTACAGCATTCCCATAACGTATTGGACAACCAGAGACGTGACCGCGACGGCGAACCAGCAGATTGCTCCCAGCAGAATGGACTTGCGGCTGTTGGCCATGAGGGAGCCGATATTGGTGTTTAGACCAATGCCTGTCATAGCGGCCACGATAAAAAACTTGCCGGACCTGCCGAGGAACGAGGCCATTGCTGTCGGGATGATGCCCAGCGAGTTGACCACAGCCGCAGCCACAAACCCAAGGATGAACCAGGGGAAAATCGCCAGGAGATTGAAACTGCTGTCACCGGCCTTCTGCTTGCGAGTGGTGTATAGAGCCAGAAAGAAAGTAATGGGTATTATAGCCAGGGTTCGAGTGAGTTTGACGATGGTCGCAAACTGACCTGCTATTGGGCTGTACGCCCATCCCGCAGCCACCACCGAAGAGGTATCGTTTATCGCCGTTCCCGCCCACATGCCAAAGCCCATGTCGGTTAGACCAAGCAGGTGTCCGACAGCAGGGAAGATAAACACCGCCATTACGTTAAACATGAAAATCGTAGAAATTGACGTGGCAACCTGGTCCATGTCGGCATCAATCACCGGGGCGGTGGCCGCAATAGCAGACCCGCCGCAAATGGCTGTCCCGACGCCGATCAGGGTTGCCACCTTTGACTCCATCCGTAAGGCCTTGCTGACGAAATATGCTGTAAGGAAGGCTGCCGAAAGGGTGAAGAGCATTATCATCAAGGACTGTTCGCCCACTTGTAAAACTGTGCGCATGTTCATTTCAAACCCGAGCAGAACAATGGCCGCTTGCAGTAGCTTGCGAGAGGTCAACCTCGTACCTGTGCAATAGGGTCCCTGGTGCAGGAACAGAGCCATCAGGATGCCGAATAGTATACCAAAGACCGGACCGCCGACTATTTTGAAATTCTGTCCTAGATACCAGGCCGGAGTGGCCAGGGCAAAGCAGAGCAATATGCCAGGCCAGGCCTTGCGGTCAAAAACAGACCGGCCCACCACCGGGAAAATTATCAGCAATAACAGAGTTAAGTAGAGGAGATTTGGCATCTTTTCACCCTTCTTCATGGTGTGACTGAGATAGTTCAGGTCCCTATATATACTACCATCTAAGAGACGCCATCGCCAGCAGGGAGGAAGCTTAAATGTACCATATCACCAGCTCGCAAGCACGCCGCTATTTACTAATTAAGCAGGGTCTCATTGGGGAGAAAAGATTCGTGGGGCGGGAAGGCGTCCTGCAATTTGTGGAGCAGGCAGGATGTGTGCAGTTTGATCCCATTGACGTCTGCGGTCGCAACTCAGACCTGGTGCTGCAGTCAAGGGTGGAGGCATATCGGCCCCAGATGATACTCGAACTGCTGTACACAGAGCG
>DDWC01000206.1 GCA_002345475.1 Firmicutes bacterium UBA2296 | reverse complement strand
AGATCGCCGGTGTCGGCACTGGCAACAGCCCCATTCCGGTGACACCTAACACCACCGTCAGCGCACTTAGCAGACCCGCCACTGTGATTTGTCTCGTGGTAAATTTCATGTGCAACACCTCCGTTCCAGTTCACTGAGGATACCGGACGTATTTGTATCTAAATGATGCCTATGGTCAAACGGCTGTCGAGTCCGCAGGGTACCCGCAGTCCGCCAACACTCTGTCTTAAGCTGTGGTCTAATCCCCGATAAACGGAAATCGCTCCATCTTGCTTGCCGCTATTTTAATGCCCAGCAGTGACAATTCTGGTTCAAAGACATCCACTACGTCCAGCAGTTCGTCCCTGAGAAAAGAACCTATTCCGCCCGTCAGGACGACAAACAGCTTGCCGTGCTCGCGCTGAATGCGAGCAATCATGCCCCGCACCAGTTCTGTATAACCATAGTATATCCCTGCCTGCAGGCATTCGGTAGTGGTTACGTTAATAATGCGGTCCGGCTTGGTCAGTTCCACAGTGCTGAGTAACGCTGCTCGGTCGGTCAGGGCCCGAAAAGAAAGCTCCATGCCGGGCACAATCACGGTACCACGGTAGACACCGGACTTAACAACACAAAAAGTTGAACCAGTGCCTAGATCGACGTTAAGGGAATCCCGCCCCCACATCTCGTGCACAGCCAGCGCGTTAGCGAAAAGATCGGCACCCAGTTCGCGGTAGTCGACCCCGGCAAAGGAAATCCCCAGTCCTTCCTGCGCTTTGAGCGCCTCCACAGCAAATCCTGAATGGGTCAACGCCGCGGCGAATTCTGAGGTAACTGCGGGCACTACCGAGGCACACACCACTCGAGCTCCCGGAGACAGGCGGGCCAGGAGCTCAGGCACGTTGTCAAGAAGCTCGACGGTTGGCACAGACAGGCTTTCCACCAGCGCACCGTCCACAAATAAACCTGCTCCCGTGCGCGTGTTGTTTATGTTGACCGCCACAAGCACATTGACCAACCCCCTTTATTCAACTACAATTCTAACGGCCACATCGACGAAGTGTCAATTAAGGCAGGAGAAGCCGCAGCCAGCGGGGAATTATATAGGCCTGAAACAGAGGGAGTTGGGAACGTGTCTTCATTATATTCAGCCGCAGTCCGCAATCCAATCATAAAAAGCATGATGCTGCTTGCCGGAGTAGCCCTCCTCAGCCTTGCCGCCATGCTCATGGTCTTCCTTACGCCATCAGATATTGGCAGACCTTATGAGGCACTGGAGGCTACAGACAGCCATTTGTTCGACCCGCTTGAGCTGCAGCTGGGTCGGGTCACCTTGTCTTACCCAGAGGGCGGCATTATGGTGGGAGCCTATCGACGCGATGCCCTGGTAGCGCTGGTGCTGCTTGCCGAAGGGACCCTCCATTACCATACTGAAGATGGTGAACTGTCTTCACCCGTCGAAGAAGTGGTCCTGCACATGCACCCCACAGCCATCTCCTCCATTCGCGGCCGCACCTACATCGAGGCACAGATTATGCCCGAAGCCATCCTCGCTGCTCAGGAGCTTCTCGCTCTCACATCGGATGGAGAACCTTCCCTTGAAATATTTGGGGTTACCAAAGTGTTCGTGCCGCGGCCCGGAGTGCGCAGAATCGAGGCCTTCGGCGACGGTTCTCATTTTCGGTATCTCGAGGCCCGCCGCACTGTCTTCTCGAGCCCCGAATACAGCGAAGACTTCCTCCGGCCTGACCTTCCCATGTACCCGCCTAACGATCAGTTCATGTGGAGTCTGGGAATCATCTTTGTCATGGTGCTGGCCGTGGCAGTCGCCCTCGTGTTTCTTACCCCTGATTACACCAATCCCCCACGCGAGAAAGCAATCGCCCTGCCACAACTGCTGTGGCCATTACTGCTACTCTCCGCCCATCTTGTGGTAGAAACTTACCTTTCTCGCCTCGACTTGAGTGCCATGGTCATCTGGGGATGGCGAGTGATGGTAGTAACCGCCATCTTCTGGCTGGGAGACAGACACGGCGACAGCCTGGCTTTCTTCGGCCTCAAACCGAGCAGGCCTCTAAACGGAATTGGCACGGGGTTGCTGGCCGGGATACTCCTGGTTCTGTGTGGGTCCATTGCCATGCCCGTCACCGTGGCGGAGTTCGAGTTTCCTGCCCTCCTCGAGAGTTATATCAACCTCCTGCTTACGACAATCCTCTTTGGCGAACTCCTCTGGCGAGGCCTGATCCAGGGATACCTGCGGAGACATATGAACCCCTTGCTGGCCATCGTTCTGACAACAGCTCTGGTTTCCCTCACAACTTATTTGCCTATGTGGTATGCGGGCAATGTCAGCATCGCCATCGCTTTACAGTCTCTGGTGGTTCTGCCCATGACCTCTCTAATCCTGGGATTCGCTTACGAACGCACTGGGAACCTCTTCACCCCCATCACTATGCTCAGCGTGCTTTTCCTGCTGCCCAGGATTCTTGTTTTCTAACCCTCGTCCCCGATAGAAGAAAGCGCCCGCAATTGCGGGCGCTTTCTTCTATCGGGATGTGATTGGCGCATGGCGCTTAGCGCTTGGTGGTCAACCGTGAATGAGTGTTTGCTTTCGCCCACTAATCGCCAAGCGCCAAAGACTAAGCGCTACCCCGAAGTCCGCTCTAGAACAACCCCGTGATCTTGCCGTCGGCATCGACATCGATGCTCTCTGCGGAGGGGACCTTGGGCAACCCGGGCATGGTCATGACTTCCCCGGTCAGTGCCACCAGGAACCCGGCACCGGCTGAGGCGCGCACTTCGCGCACGGTAATCCTGAAGTTGCGCGGCTTGCCGAGCAAAGTTGCGTCATCAGATATAGAGTACTGCGTCTTAGCCATGCAAATAGGGGTTTCGCCAAGCCCGATGCGGGCAAACTGGCGGATGCTCGCTTCGGCGTCCCTGGTGAAGTCAACCCCGTCGGCGCCATATATTTCCCGGGCAATAGTCTCAATCTTTTCCTTGATGGGCAAGGTCACATCATAAAGCGGGGCAAAATTGGACTTACCCTCTTCAATGGTCTTGACCACCAGCTCGGCCAAAGCTACTCCGCCTTCGCCTCCCTTGGCCCATACTTCAGACAGGGCCACACGGACGCCAAGTTCACGGCATCGACTCTCAATGAACTCCAGCTCGGCGGCGGTGTCCGTGGGGAACTGGTTGATGGCCACAATGGCTGGCAGGCCAAACTTGCGAATGCTCTTGATATGATGTTCGAGGTTTTCAAAACCCTTCGCCAGAGCCTCAAGATTCTCTACGTTAAGCTCCTTGGAGTTGGCGCCACCATGCAGTTTGAGGGCTCTGGCTGTGGCCACAATCACGGTGACTTTGGGCTTAAGACCGGCAAACCGGCACTTGATGTCAAAGAACTTCTCAGCACCCAGATCGGCTCCGAAGCCGGCCTCGGTCACCACATAGTCAGCGACCTTGAGGGCCAGCTTGGTGGCCTGAACACTGTTACATCCGTGAGCGATGTTGGCAAACGGTCCGCCATGGATGAAAGCCGGCACGTTCTCCAGAGTCTGCACCAGGTTGGGCTTGATGGCATCCTTCAAAATCGCAGCCATGGCACCGGCAACCTTAAGGTCTGCCACTGTAACAGGCTTGCGATCGTAAGTATATGCCACCAGCATCTTGGCCAGGCGTTGCTTTAGGTCAGCCAGGTCGTTAGCGAGACAGAGAATGGCCATGACCTCTGAAGCCACTGTGATGTCAAACCCGTCCTCCCGGGGTACACCGTTGTTGCGGCCGCCTAGGCCGACAATGATGTTGCGCAAAGCGCGTTCGTTCATGTCCATAACGCGACGCAGCACAATGCGCCGCGGATCGATGTTCAGGTCATTGCCCTGTTGCAGGTGGTTGTCTAGGACTGCGGCCAGCATGTTATGGGCTGTGGTGATGGCATGCAAATCCCCCGTGAAGTGCAGATTGATATCTTCCATGGGGACTACTTGAGAGAATCCGCCTCCGGCTGCGCCGCCCTTGACGCCCATGCTGGGGCCCAGCGACGGCTCACGCAGTGCGATGGCTGTCTTCTTGCCGATCTTGGCCAGTCCCTGGCCCAAACCCACTGTCGTGGTGGTCTTGCCTTCGCCGGCGGCGGTGGGGGTGATGGCGGTCATCAGAATGAGATGGCCGTCAGGCTCATCCTTGAGGCGTTTCCAGACGTCGGCCGA
This sequence comes from Firmicutes bacterium UBA2296, assembly GCA_002345475.1. Lineage (GTDB taxonomy): Bacteria > Bacillota > UBA994 > UBA994 > UBA994 > UBA2296. The sequence continues at coordinate 1,354 of DDWC01000206.1, read as the reverse complement.
TACTTTGGCCTTGTACTTGCCAAAGAGCTCCAGATCGTCCTCCCCGAGTCCAATCTTCTTGCCGACCTCAACTATCGGCAGCATTTTTGCGGCTTGAGCGATTTCAATATCAGACTTCATGAATCAAACTCCTTCCTGTTTATACCCCTGATAATACTTTATTTTGGGCTTGTGTAGCAAGTTCGCTGTTTCTGGCGGCAAGGGTGGCAATCTCCTGCTCCATGTCGATTGCCCATGCGGGGCGCGGGTCCAGGGAGCTAATGTTGATCCTGACGTTGTAAGACGCGGCCTGAAAGGCAGCAAAAGCCAGTAATGCGCCTACCCCGGCATCTGTCACGGCATTGACGTTGCCTTTCTCAGCAACGACAACCGCCAGGGCCAGCACCCGTGAGGCGGCGTGTGCGGTCTCAAGCGGCACTTCGGCCGCATGGCGCAAGGCCTCGGCAATTGCTGACTGACGCAGCCTCGTTTCCTCATCCGTGGACTTGGGCAGCCTGTAGGCCTCCATCACCCCGTCGTAGGCTCTGGCGTCGCGATCTGCCAGGCCGGATAACTGCGACGAGAGTTGCTCCGTTTCAGCAGCAATAGCTTCCATTTCATCCCTGACCTCAGCATACTTCTTCCTGCCAATAGTCAATCCGGCGACCATCTTAACCAGTGAAGCAGCCAGGACTCCACTCACGGCTGCAGCACTGCCGCCACCCGGTGATGGGTTATCCGAGGCCAGATCATCGGTAAACTGGGCAATGGTTTGTGCTGTAATGCTAACCATTTCTACCTCCTATGTGCAGGCCGGTGTCGGCCTGCGAAATACTGTACTTCCCCGCTTTATTACGGTCTCCACCAAATTGACCCCAACATGATAGGGAATGAAGTCAAGACTTGGAGCGTCAAGAATGATTACATCGGCCAGCTTGCCTGGCTCCAGGCTGCCCAGGCTACTTCCCCGGTTCAGCGCATGGGCTGCGTTGATAGTGGATGCCGCAAAAGATTGTGCCGGTGTAAGGCCATAATGATAACAAGCAAAAGCCTGGAGCAGTTGCATGTTGGGCATTGGCGACGTCCCGGGATTGTAGTCCGTGGAAATAGCAATGGGTACACCTTCTCTGATCATCGCCTGCACCGGGCCCTTATCAGGAACCCTGAGAATAAACGCCGTCGCCGGCAGAAGCACGGCAACCACCCCTGCCCTCGCCATCCTGGGCAGGTCCTCCTCCGCTGCATAGATGAGGTGTTCAGCGGACACCGCACCGAGCTCGGCAGCCAGTCCCGCTCCTCCCAGAGGAGTTATCTCATCGGCGTGTAGCTTTGGCAACAAGCCTGCCTCTTTACCCGCCTGGAGGATCCGCCTGCT
>DDWC01000004.1 GCA_002345475.1 Firmicutes bacterium UBA2296 | reverse complement strand
TCACCATATCATAGCCAGGGATACCATTGACGAACAGGTCATGAAAGCTCTAAAGGATAAGAACAATACCCAAGCCGCGCTTATCGATGCGGTCAAGGTCAACCTAAGGAGGGAGGCGGCCATATGATTGCTTTGAAATACATCAACAAGAACGCGGCCACGATAGCCGCTATCCGTGACTACAAGAATATGCGGTTTGCCATCAACAACACTCCACAAGATATCAAAGATGTTCACGAACAAATGGCCTCTCCAAGAGGTCCGAGGCTCTCCATGATGCCAACAGCACGCAACCACCATGCGGGAGCCAGCAAGCTGGCTGCTCAAATAGACAAGCTAGACATACTGCGGGAGCGCTATAGCCAGGCCATTGAATACATGGCTTGGTTTGAACCTGCGTGGTCCAGCCTAACCGATACCGAACAGCATATCCTTTCAGAGTTTTACATGGTGGACAACCAGAAATCGGGTGCGACCTATCGCCTCATGAACGAGCTCAACTACAGCGAGAGTCATGTGGAGAGGCTACGGTCAGCCGCTCTCAATCACCTTCGGGGGCTGCTATACGGCACATAGTAAGCGCTGTGGTACACTGTTTGCCCTGGTATTGCACTTTTCCCTAAAAAAGGGCACAAAAATGCACCATTTGGTGCATTTTTGTTGAGCGGAGGCATATAATAGTGCTATAATAGTACTGGCAAGGAGGGTGGTTGATGAGTCAGTACTATAATCAGGACTACACTAAAGAAGAAATCTCTGCAGTGCTACAAAAAATTCAGGAATGTGTGAGTAGCGGCAAATATTCAGTGGCTCAAAATGAGAATAGAGAAGAAAATGTGGCATTAATTCGTGAATACAATCTTACTTCTGACAAACAACGTCGCATACTGATGCAAATTGGAGTAGATGACTTCTGCCATTCGCTTCAAAATATCAAACCTGGCTTTGAACATGAAGTCTTATATGTGTTTTGTACACAAGTTACCCTGTTTAATATTGCTGATGAAGAGAAGCAACTTGACCTATATACGAAGTTCAATATCATTGATTTGGCCATGGGGAGCAGAGTGGTGGTTATATCATTCCATGAGCGAAACAAGCCTATAGATTATCTGTTTAGGTGATCTTGTCAAATAGAAAGGAGGAATCACCGTGATGAACAGAATCGTGTTCTGCCCGGAATGTCGGCAGGATGTTAGATTCTCGGTAAGAGAACAACTTGGTTCTGCAGAGTTGAAGGGTGCGGTTTATGAGTTCATGGCTAAAACTGCGCATTGCGATGAATGCGGAATGGAAGTGTATGTTCCAGAGATTGAGGACGAGAACTTGAAGGCTCTTTATGATGCATATCGTCAAAAGCACGGGATCATTTCTCTGGAGGATATCAGGGAGATTCCCGAAAAGTACAATATCGGGAAAAGGCCGCTTTCGCTGCTACTGGGGTGGGGAGAACAAACATTTAGCAGGTATTATGAGGGCGACATGCCTGCAAAACAGTATTCTGAGAAACTGACGCAGATTCTTTCAGACCCTGCCTATTACTTGTCCTTGTTGGAGACTGGCAAGGGCAATTTAAGTAAGGTAGCTTATGAAAAAAGCAAAGTAGCAACAGAGAGACTATTGAGCATCCCGCCCATCACTCAGAAGAAGCTGGAGATAGTTGTAGAGTACCTGCTATTTGAGTGCCAGGATATCACTCACCTCGCCTTGCAGAAAGCATTGTATTATGTACAGGGCTTTCATAAAGCTTTTTTTGGGAGCTTCATCTTCGAAGAGGACTGTGAGGCTTGGGTACACGGGCCTGTTTACAGAGACATATACAGGCGATTCAGTGGATATTGTTATGACCCAATAGGGAGCGTCGAACAACCAGACACCTCTGCGATGTCTGCAGAAGAGAAGGTTTTACTGGATAGTATTGTGAAGCACATATGCTGCTACAGCGGGAAGACGTTAGAATCTTTCACACATGGTGAAATGCCTTGGATATCTACGCGTGGTAATCTGCCTGCCAATGCATCAACTAATAAGGTCATTCCTAAGCAAATGATTGGAGAGTATTTCACTTTGGTAAAGGATAAGTACAGCATGCTAACTCCTGCGAACATCAAAGACTATGCGCAGGACATGTTTTCTAAGATTTGAGTGTGACCGACTTGGATAGCCTCAACCGGATCTGGTGGCTATCAAGAGGTGAGGGAATTTTGAGGGAGTGTTTGCTTAAGGGCGCTGTATAATAGCAGTATCGATAGCTGTGTCAAAGGCCTTCGCGGAAAACCGCGGGGGCTTTTTGTATCCCCAAAAGCGAGGTGAGCAGATGCCATACAAACCACAGCGGCCTTGTTCACATCCCGGCTGCCCGGAGCTGACTGACGCCCGGTTCTGTGTAGCGCATGCGAAACAGGAAGCCAGACGCTATGAACGCTACCAGCGGGACCCGGCAGTGAAGAAACGCTACGGCAGGACGTGGAAGCGTATCCGTGATCGTTACATCGCTTCCCATCCATTGTGTGAGCAATGCCTGGCGCGTGGCAAGAGCGTGCTAGCCGAAGAGGTACACCACATCAAGCCGCTGTCGCAAGGCGGCACCAATGAGTTTACAAACCTGATGTCCCTATGCACACCGTGCCATTCTGAGATCACTGCTCGAGAAGGTAGCCGCTGGAGACGAAGGGACTGACCCCAGGGGCGGTCCGAATCTCTGTAGCCTTTGAGGCGGGGAACGGGCGCAGGGGCACGCGCGCAAAAATCACGGTTCAAACGGGGGATTAACCCCCTCGCTGCAAAAGGAGGTGGCGGCGCGTGGCAAAGGACGGAACTAACAGAGGGGGCAGGCGCGTTCGCGCCGGAGATAAGCCCCATGCTTTGGCGGACAAAATCACGAAAGGCAAGGCAGCAAAGATACTGGAGGTTCCAGACCTCAAACCTGAATCTCTGCTTGAAGCTGAGGACCTGGAGGGCGCAGCAGATCTACATGGAGAGGACATGCCAACTCCCAGCGACTTTCTTCGCTCTAGGCAAAAGGACGGCAAGTCGCTGGGTGCTGATGCTCTCTTTATTGAAACGTGGAAATGGCTCAAAGAACGTGGGTGCGAAAAGTTTGTAAACCCGAGGCTTATCGAGGCCTATGCGCAAGCTTTCACCCGCTACATTCAATGCGAAGAGGCCATTAGTCTGTACGGCCTTCTAGGCAAACACCCGACAACCGGTGGCGCGATCGCCAGCCCTTTCGTGCAGATGAGCCAGTCATTTCAGAAACAGGCTAATCTGCTCTGGTATGAGATTTTCGACATCGTGAAGCAGAACTGCACCACGGCCTTTGTGAGCAACCCGCAAGACGACATTATGGAAGCCCTATTATCGGGTAGGAGGAAATGATGAGACCTTTTTCAGTGATAAATGAGCCGCAATCAAAGCATCAGCCAGGGCTTGCGCATTTCATGCGAAGCCTAAAGCAATCGGGACTAAATAGGCAGCAGATCAAGACATTACGTGGTCAAGCCTTGGCAGGCGACCTATCTGGTGCACTAAAGGGACTTGAAAGGATGGTTTTACGGCATGAAGACAACCGAGCGCTTTGAGAAAGTGAATATCGACCGGCTAGTGCCGTATGCCAGAAACGCCCGCACCCACAGCAAGGAGCAAATACTGCAGCTGCGGGCTTCCTTACGGGAGTTTGGCTTCGTCAACCCGGTCATCGTCGACAAAGATCTCAACGTGATTGCTGGCCACGGCCGCATCCTGGCCGCCAAGGAAGAAGGCATAGCCGAGGTGCCCTGTGTATTTGCCGAGCATCTATCTGAGGCTCAGAAGCGCGCCTATATAATTGCAGATAACAGGCTTGCCCTGAACGCTGGCTGGGATGCTGAGATGCTGTCTGTTGAGCTTGCTGATCTGCAAGGCGCGGACTTTGACATTTCGCTCCTTGGCTTTGACGATGCCGAGCTCAATAAGCTGCTGGGTGGAATGGATGATGTCAAAGACGATGACTTTGACGTGGATGCCGAGCTTCAAAAGCCCGCCATCACCCAGTTGGGAGATTTGTGGCTGCTGGGCAAGCACCGCCTGGTCTGCGGCGATAGCACTAAAGCTGAGACATTTGAACTCCTCATGGATGGGAAGCAGGCCAACCTGACGGTGACCGACCCACCCTACAATGTCAACTATGAAGGTCGTGCCGGGAAAATCAAGAACGACAATATGGCTGACGACAAGTTTTATCAGTTTCTGCTTGCTGCCTTTACCCACACCGAAAAAGCGATGGCCAGGGATGCAAGCATCTACGTGTTCCATGCTGACACAGAAGGTCTGAACTTCCGCAGGGCTTTTTCTGACGCGGGATTCTATCTTTCCGGGACGTGTATCTGGAAGAAGCAATCACTGGTTCTGGGGCGCTCTCCTTACCAGTGGCAGCATGAGCCGATTCTTTTTGGTTGGAAGAAGGCTGGCAAGCATGCCTGGTACTCCGACCGCAAGCAGACCACGATATGGGAGTTTGAGAAGTCCAAGAAGAATGGCGAGCATCCTACTATGAAACCGGTACCGCTCATCGCCTATCCCATAGTCAATAGTTCTATGACCGGCTGCATAGTTCTCGATCCCTTTGGTGGAAGTGGCTCTACGCTAATAGCTAGTGAGCAGACGGACAGAGTGTGCTATACCGTAGAGCTCGATGAAAAGTACTGCGATGTCATTGTGAAAAGGTATATTGAACAGGTCTCGGCCAAGGATGTCTATCTCATTCGGGGCGGGGAAAAGGTACACTTCAACGAAGTGAAGGTGCCCGAGCACCCTCAGTAAAGCCTCTGTCGGCAAATAGAACTTGCTTTTCCACAGTTTCAGAGGGATATATGTACTCACCAAAGAAGCAAAGGAGGCTCACGATTATGGAACTAAGATACAACGTAACAGGTGCTAGGCGCAAAGAGATGGTTTCTGCTATTAGCGATCTGGTGGGTGAACCCATTAGCTACAAAGGTGCACCCACATTCGCCTACGAGGTCGGGCGGTTTTCTATCGACAAAGAAGGCACCCTCAGCTACCCGATCGAGCTGGACAGTGATCTCGTCCAAAAGGTCATGGCTGGACTGTCGGAACGAGGCTTTGACTTTGAGGAGTCTGACGCCCAGGACCGCTTGGCCATTGAGATGCCGCTGGACGGATTCACCGAGGAAGGCATCACCAACCTTAAAAAGCTGATTGCCAGCAAAGCCAACCTCATCAAGAAGGCCCTTAATGCCGATTCACTAGCTGTCGAACGGACCGAAAACACCCTGGTATTCCCGTGGTTCAAGCTCCCGGCGGAGAGCGATGAAGTCTTGGCGTACTCTCGCTTCATCGGTGCACTCTGCGCAGCGGCCAAGGAGCAAAAGCGGGTCACGGCCAAAGAGAAGGATGTAGACAATGAGAAGTTTGCTTTCCGGGTGTTCCTCATCAGATTGGGCTTCGTGGGTGACGAGTACAAGGTTGCGCGTAGAATCCTGCTGAAGAACCTTTCTGGCAACAGTGCCTTCAAAAGTGGGGCGCCCAAAGCCGAGGTGACACTGGGTGAATAGCTTCCCCGCCAAGGAGACTGTGCTACAACTGCGTAAGACATGTCCCCGCGGAACTCGCGTGGAACTGGTCAGAATGAACGACCCGTACTCCACGCTGAAGCCCGGTGACCAGGGGACCGTAGACTTCATCGACGACACCGGAACCATTTTCTGCAGCTGGGACAGCGGCTCCACCCTCGGCATCGTCTACGGTGAGGACGTCGTTAAGAGGCTATAGGCACGTCTCCAAGGCCCCAGTATTAGTGTGTTTTCTTGACAGAAATAGCTTGCTATTACAGCCGTTCAGAGTGATATATGTACATACCCAAAGGTACACCAACACTCTGAAGGAGGCTGAACCAGATGTTTAAAAGCAAGTTTGGGATTGAGATCGAATTCACGGGCATCACCAGAAGCGAGGCAGCAAGGATCGCGGCGGAGCACTTGGGCGGCACGGTAACCGGAGCAGCCGACTACTACGACACCAAGAGGGTCACTGCACCGGACGGTAGAGTCTGGAAGTTCATGAGCGACGGCAGCATTGCCTGCCAGACGAAGCAGGGCAGGCGGAAGGTTTCAGCCTCCCGCGACTACAGCGTGGAACTGGTTAGTCCGATCCTTACCTACCGCGAGGACATTGACACTCTGCAGGAGCTAGTGCGCAAGCTTCGCCAGGCCGGGGCCTTTGCCAACACCTCCTGCGGCATACACATCCACCTGGATGGAGCCAGCCATACGCCCAGAAGCATCCGCAACTTCGTGAACATCATCGCCAGCAAGAACGACCTTTTCTACGACGCGCTCCAGATTGCACCACAGCGGATGAGCTACTGCAAAAAGATGGACAGCCTGCTGGTCGAGAAGATGAACCTCAGAAAACCCAAGACCATGGAGATGCTTGAGGAAATCTGGTACGAGGGTTATAGCGAGAGCCGCGGCCAGCACTACCACCAGAGTCGCTACCATTTTCTCAACCTGCACAGCTTCTTCACAGGCAACCGCACGGTGGAACTGAGGGGCTTCAACAGCGAGCTCCACGCAGGCAAGGTCAGAAGCTACATAGTTCTCGCCCTGGCGCTCAACCACCAGGCCCTGACGCAAAAATGCGCATCGGCGAAGAAGCCCCAAACAGACAACCAGAAGTTCGCCATGCGGACTTACCTGAACCGCATCGGCTTCATCGGCGACGAGTTTGCTAACTGCCGCGAGCATCTCACAGCCCACCTGCGCGGCTCGGCGGCCTGGAGGTTTCGGGCGGCCTGAGCCGCCTGAAACCCCTCATAAAGACAAAGGAGGACAACGACCATGAAGCAAAGCAAAAAGCTGTATCTCGCTTACGGCTCCAACCTAAACCTAGCGCAGATGGCGGACAGGTGCCCCACAGCAACGGTACTGGGAAGCAGCGTAATGACAGGCTGGCGACTCTTGTTCAGGGGCGCACACGCAGGCGCCGTGGCCACGGTCGAGCCATTTGAAGGCGGCAGCGTGCCGGTGCTGGTCTGGGAAATAACGCCTGCCGATGAAGCGGCGCTGGACCGCTACGAGGGCTGGCCATTCCTTTACCGGAAGGAAGTAGTTTCAGTAGAGCTCGACGGTAAGAGCGTCGAGGCGATGGTCTACATTTTGAACGATGGCAGGCTGCTTGGGCAGCCAAGCTGCTATTACTACAGCACCATTCTGGAAGGTTACAAGAGCGCGGGCTTTGACATCGAAATCCTGCGCAGGGCCACCATAGAGTCTGTAGAGACAGGGGGGAATGCGTGTGACTGACGAAGTCAGGAAGCAGATCCTCGCCATCAGGGCCAGCGGCGTAACCAACATGTTTGACGTGCCCCGCGTTCAGTACGAGGCTTATGTCCGCGGCTTTCATGAACTGCTGGGGTACCTTAACAGCAACAAGGCTGAATACAGCCGATTTATTATGACGGGCGAGTATACCAAACAGGAATAGACCAATCAGCCAGCGCTAGCGAAACAGAGCTTCTTCGGAGGCTCTGTTCTTGTATTCCGCTAGTCTCGAGGAGGCGGCAGATATGCGAAAGCTGAAGAAGTACAGGCCTACCGCCTTCATGGCAGAGGGTTCTCGCTACGACAAGGGTGCTGCAGATTATGCCGTGTCCTTTATTGAAGCCCTCTCTCATACCAAAGGTTCCTGGGCGGGCAAGCCCTTTGAACTAATCGACTGGCAGGAGCAGATTGTCCGCGATTTGTTCGGCATCCTCAAGCCCAGCGGGCATCGGCAGTTCAACACCGCGTATGTAGAGATACCCAAGAAGATGGGCAAGAGCGAGCTGGCAGCAGCAATCGCCTTGCTGCTCACCTGCGGGGACCGGGAGGAGCGCGCTGAAGTGTACGGCTGTGCAGCTGACCGCCAGCAGGCGTCCATCGTATTCGAGGTGGCCGCCGATATGGTGCGGATGTGCCCGGCTCTATCCCGGCGGGTTAAGCTACTGGCCTCGACCAAGAGGCTAATCTACCTGCCGACGAACAGCTTCTACCAAGTCCTGAGTGCAGAAGCATACTCCAAGCACGGCTTTAACATCCATGGGGTGGTGTTTGATGAACTACACACCCAGCCCAACCGCAAGCTGTTTGACGTGATGACCAAAGGTTCAGGAGATGCGCGGACGCAGCCACTTTACTTCCTCATAACCACCGCAGGCACCGACACCCAGAGTATCTGTTATGAGACCCACCAAAAGGCGGTGGATATCCTTGAGGGCAGGAAGTGTGATCCCACCTTTTATCCCGTCATATACGGCGCGAAGGATGATGATGACTGGACTGACCCAAAGGTGTGGAAGAAGGCGAACCCATCCCTCGGTATTACGGTAGGTATAGATAAAGTTAAAGCAGCCTGTGAGAGCGCGAAGCAGAACCCCGCAGAGGAGAACAGCTTCCGACAACTGCGGCTGAATCAGTGGGTTAAGCAGGCTGTGCGCTGGATGCCGATGGCTAAGTGGGATGCTTGCGCGTTCCCGATAGATACCGCGGCCCTTGAAGGTCGTGTCTGCTACGGTGGGTTGGATTTGTCGAGCACGACGGACGTCACGGCCTTTGTTCTGGTGTTCCCACCGGAAGATGAGAATGATAAGTATGTTGTGCTCCCGTACTTCTGGATGCCCGAGGCAAACATTGACCTGCGGGTGCGACGGGACCATGTGCAGTACGACCTCTGGGAGAAGCAGGGGCATCTGCTGACCACCGAGGGAAATGTCGTCCATTACGGCTATATCGAGAAGTTCATTGAGGAACTTGGGGAGAAGTACAACATTCGAGAAATTGCCTTTGACCGCTGGGGGGCTGTACAGATGGTGCAGAACCTTGAAGGTATGGGGTTTACTGTGGTTCCCTTTGGCCAGGGCTTTAAGGATATGTCTCCGCCGACGAAGGAACTGATGAAGCTGACACTGGAGGAGAAGATCGCCCACGGCGGGCATCCGGTGTTACGTTGGATGATGGACAACATCTTCATCAAGACTGACCCGGCTGGCAACGTGAAGCCTGACAAAGAAAAGAGCACAGAAAAAATAGATGGCGCGGTGGCGACCATCATGGCCCTCGACCGTGCCATCCGGTGTGGAAACGGCAATGGTGGCGCTTCAGTCTATGATGAGAGGGGGTTGCTAGTTTTGTAGGCGTAAAAGCTGTACCCGAAGCAAGCTTACTGGGCTTGAAAGTACCTCTGGCAATGTTATAAAGTTAATCATGATTGTATAACTTGGAGGTCATGGGCATGCCTACTTCTGTAAAACAGTTGTTTCAAGCTGTTGGTAAGGATATTTTGGGCCAGGTTAAATGGGGACAGAAAATTAACTGCACTGTTCCTGGGGTTTATGTCGTTGCTATCACTCCAACAGCAGAAAAAATGGTTTGCTGCGATGAAGCTCCTGTTTCGAAGAAAATGGTTGAAGACTGGATTAATCGTGTACCTAAGCTATCTCTTGATGATGGTTCACCTAAAACAGAAGAGTTAATGCAGCGGCTAAAAGCGTTCTGGCTACCCGATGAAACAGTTCTTTACATTGGCAAGGCGGGGACATCCTTGAGAACCAGAGTTGACCAATATTATAGGACGAGGCTTGGAGACCCCAAACCGCACAGAGGCGGACATTGGATAAAGACGTTGGACAGTCTATATGAATTGAATGTTTATTGGACAACTTCAGGGGAAGAAAAGGCATGTAATATTGAGGAAAGATTCTTGGAGATGTTTGTTAAAAATGTGTCGCAAGACAGCAGGAGAAAGTTACATGATCCTCAGCATCCTTTCCCCTTCGCAAATCTGGAATTCCCCAGAGGCACAAGAAAAAAGCACGGGTTAAGGAACCAAGTAAAGGATAGGTAAGCTCGTCAGCAGCTATAACATTTCAAGCATCTGTGTAGACAGGTGCTTTTTTTCGTGTCCATTTTCCGGAGGTGACGCCTATGAACCTACTAAAAGGGCTGTTCCGCTCAAGGGACAAGCCGCAAAACCGTGTGGGCAGTGCCTTCTCGTTTCTGTTCGGCGGCACCACAGCGGGTAAAACCGTCAACGAGCGAACTGCCATGCAGGCTACGGCTGTGTATGCCTGCGTAAGGATACTGTCTGAGGCCATCGCCGGGCTGCCGCTGCGGGTTTACCGCTACAGGACCGATGGCGGCAAGGAGAAAGCCGTCGAGCATCGGCTATACTACCTAATCCATAACGAACCAAACCCGGAGATGACGTCATTTGTGTTCAGGGAAACACTGATGAGTCATCTTTTGCTTTGGGGCAACGCCTACGCACAAATCATCCGGGATGGGCGTGGGCAAGTATTGGCCCTCTACCCGCTGCTCCCGAACAAGATGGATGTGTCGCGGTCTGCAAGTGGCGAACTGACCTATACCTACCGCCGCGATGCTGAGGAAAGCCGGATCAATCCCGACAGCGGAACGGTAGTGCTCCGCAGGGACGAGGTACTGCATATCCCTGGTCTTGGCTTTGACGGACTGATCGGCTACTCGCCCATCGGCATTGCCAAAAATGCTATCGGGCTGGCTATGGCAACAGAGGAATACGGAGCATCCTTTTTCTCTAACGGGGCTAATCCCGGTGGAGTGCTGGAGCATCCCGGCGTGGTCAAGGACCCCAAAAGAGTAAGGGAAAGCTGGAACGCAGTCTACCAGGGTAGCGGCAATGCTCATCGCATCGCGGTACTGGAAGAAGGGATGAAGTTTCAGTCTATCGGCATTCCACCGGAACAGGCGCAGTTTCTGGAAACGCGGAAGTTCCAGCTCAACGAGATTGCCCGCATCTTCCGTGTACCGCCTCACATGGTCGGAGATCTGGAGAGGTCTAGCTTCTCAAATATTGAGCAGCAGTCGCTGGAGTTCGTCAAGTACACCCTCAATCCGTGGGTGATGCGGTGGGAGCAGGCTTTGCAGCAGGCGCTTCTCTTGCCTTCGGAAAAGCTCAGGTACTTTATCAGGTTTAATGTGGACGGGCTGTTGCGAGGAGACTACCAGGGCCGCATGAACGGTTACGCCACGGGGCGGCAGAACGGGTGGCTGTCGGCGAACGATATCCGCGAACTTGAGGACATGAATCGCATTCCCAACGAGGATGGCGGAGACCTATATCTGGTCAACGGCAACATGACAAAGCTGGCTGATGCGGGTGTCTTTGCCAATCATCAACCGAAGGAGGTCAGTACATGAGGAAGTTCTGGAACTGGGTGCTTAACTCGGCCGAGGGGCGCACCCTCTATCTCAACGGACCTATCGCCGAGGAATCCTGGTGGGGCGACGAGGTTACGCCCAAGCTGTTTAAGGGAGAGCTGATGTCAGGTTCGGGCAACATCACGGTGTGGATTAACTCTCCCGGCGGAGATGTTTTTGCGGCGGCGCAGATCTACAACATGCTCATGGACTATGCCGGACAGGTCACCGTCAGGATTGATGGCATCGCCGCCAGCGCCGCCTCGGTCATTGCTATGGCCGGAAGCGAGGTGCACATGTCGCCAGTGTCGATGCTTATGATCCACAACCCCTCCACCATCGCCATCGGTGACAGCGAAGAGATGCTTCGCGCCAAAGCACTACTTGATGAGGTCAAGGAGAGCATCATCAACGCCTATGAGCTGAAATCCGGGCTGTCACGAGTAAAGCTTTCGCAGCTCATGGATGCGGAAACATGGATGAACGCCAAGAAGGCTGTGGAGCTTGGCTTTGCCGACAAAATCCTGTTCACATCAGATGAGGAGGCCCCAGACTCAGAAGAAAGCCTGATTTTTAGCCGCATGGCTGTGGCCAACTCCCTGCTTGGGAAAATCCCCAAAGCAAAACCGAAAACGGGCACCCCCATTGAGTCGCTGGATAAGCGGCTCTCTTTAATTCCCCACTAAATTATCAAGGAGGAAATGAGAATGAGCAAGATTCTAGAACTGCGCGAAAAACGTGCAAAGGCATGGGAAGCAACGAAGGCCTTCCTTGACACCAAACGGGGAGGCGACGGGCTGCTGTCTGCAGAGGATACATCGACTTACGAGAAGATGGAAGCTGATGTTGTGGCCCTGGGTAGAGAAATTGACCGTTTGGAACGCCAGGCTGTCCTTGACGCAGAACTAGCCCACCCCACCAACGCTCCCATCACCAGCCGACCGTCCTCTTACGGCGAAGCAAAGAACGGCCGAGCCACAGCCGAGTATCAGAGGGCCTTTTGGAGTGCCATGCGCGGCAAGCGCAGCGGCGATATCCAGAACTCGCTGCGAGTAGGGGAAGATACCGAAGGCGGCTACCTGGTGCCCGACGAGTTTGAGCGCACCCTGATTAAAGCCCTCGAGGAAGAAAACATTTTTAGGCGGCTGGCCAATGTCATTACCACTTCCAGTGGCGACCGCAAGATTCCCGTGGTGGCGTCTAAAGGCACCGCATCCTGGGTTGATGAAGAGGGGGCTATCCCCGAGAGCGACGACACCTTCGGACAGGTGTCCATCGGCGCTTTCAAGCTGGCCACCATGATCAAGGTCAGCGAGGAACTGCTAAACGACAGTGTATTCAATCTGGAAACCTATATTGCCAGGGAGTTTGCCCGTCGCATCGGCGCCAAGGAGGAGGAAGCATTCTTCGTGGGCGATGGCGTTGGAAAACCCACCGGCATCCTTGCCGCCACGGGCGGCGGACAAATTGGCGTGACCACGGCCGCCGCGGCAGCCATTACCCTCGACGAAATTCTGGACGTGTTTTACAGCCTCAAGTCGCCTTACCGCAAGAAAGCCGCTTTTATCATGAACGACTCGACGGTAAAGGCCATCCGCAAACTCAAGGACAACAATGGCCAGTATCTATGGCAGCCCTCCATCAAGGAAGCAACGCCCGACACCATCATCAACCGCCCCCTTTACACCTCGGCCTATATGCCGGTTATCGAGGCGGGTGCAAAGAGTATAGTGTTCGGCGATTTCAGCTACTACTGGGTAGCTGACCGCCAGGGTCGGGTGTTCAAACGACTGAACGAGTTGTATGCGGCCACGGGACAAGTAGGTTTTATCGCTACCCAGCGCGTGGACGGCAAGCTGGTGCTCCCCGAGTCCATCAAGATATTGCAGCAGAAGGCGTAGTTGGTCCTCATGGTGGGCAGTTAGCAAACGCTATAAGTAAGGAGATGAGCGCAGTGGTCGTCACATTGGAAGAGGCAAAAACGTGGCTCAGGGTGGACGGCGAGTCTGAGGACGCGCTCATCGGCAGCTTTATGGCTGCTGCGGAGGATATCGTCGCAGGCATCCTCCGCCAGCCGCTGTCCGACTTTGCGGAAGTGCCGGAGGTTGTCCGGCAGGCAATCCTTTATGCCACCGCCCAGTTCTACGAGCAGCGCGAGGCCCTTGTGACTCCGGTACTTGTAGACACCATCAAGCGGCTGCTCTTTGCTCACCGCAAGGAAAGCTGGTGAGGCCCATGGCCATAGGTAAGCTGAGGCATCGGATTACACTGCAAACCCTAACCTTGACCCAGGACAGCCTCGGCGTAGTGAGTGAGACATGGAGCGATACCGCAACAGTCTACGCGCAAATTGAGGCCATTTCCGGCCGGGAGTTTTTTGATGCAGCCAGGGTCAACGCTGAGGTAACACACCGCGTCCGCATACGCCATCGCCCAGGTATTGTCCCCGCTATGCGCGTGCTGGCAGGCGAGCGTACTTTGGATATCCATTCAGTGCTTGATGTGGACGGCAGAAAGCGGGAGCTAACATTGATGTGTGTAGAACGTGTGTAGAGGGTGAGGGGAAGTCACTTGGCAATTAAGGTCGACCAGTTGAGCAAGGAGATCATGGCTCAACTAACCACATACACCGCCGACATCGTGGAGGGCATGAACGCTGCTGGCGAACGCGTCGCGCGTCAAGGCGCAGCCGAGCTTGTGGGCGCAAGCCCAAAGCGTACAGGTAGATACAGGCGCGGCTGGAGCGTGAGGGTAGAGAGCACTTACAGAGGCCCAATGCGTTTCATTCTGCACAACAAGGAGCGCCCCCGACTCACCCATCTACTGGAGCACGGCCACGCCACCAGGGACGGCGGCAGGACACGGGCACAGCCGCACATCGACCCTGTTGGAGATAAGGTGGCGGCTGATTACTTTGCCGCGGTAGAGGAGGTGATCAGGCGTGGCGGCTAGACTATACGAAATCCTCAGTGCCACCGGCTTGCCGGTGGCGTATTCACACTTTGGGGCAGCTCCGCCTGAGCTGCCCTATCTCGTATATTTTGCTGAAGGTAGCGACAATTTCGCGGCGGACAACACGGTCTATTATCCCCGCACTAATTTCCAGGTGGAGCTGTACTCCCTGCGCAAAGACGCCGCAAGGGAGGCTTTGGTTGAAGCGGCTTTGACCGCAAATGAGATATTTTACGACAAGCGGGAGATGTGGATACCCAGCGAAAAGCTCTACCAAGTTGCTTATGAAATTCAGATCTAGGGAGGTGCCTCATGTCGGCCAACAAAGTGAAGTACGGCTTGAAGAATGTACACTACGCCGTGGCCACCGAAACTGGCGGGACGCTAACGTATGCGACCCCCGTGCCCATACCCGGCGGGGTCAGTCTTACGCTGGAGCCTAAAGGAGAGAAGGCGGAGTTTTACGCGGACGACGGCCTGTACTTTAGTGTCGAGTCCAACCAGGGCTATGAAGGCTCGCTGGAAATGGCGCTAATGCCAGACACTTTTCGCATTGCCGTGCTGGGTGACAGGCTCGACCAGAACGAGGGTCTGTTTGAGGATGTTAACGCCCGTCCCAAGCAGATCGCGCTGCTGTTTGAGTTTAATGGCGATGTTAACGCGACGCGGCATGTACTGTACTATGTGCACGTGCGTCGGCCCGCGCTGACAAGTACAACGACAGCCGCCGCAGTAGAAGTTGGGACCGAAACGCTGAACCTGATTGCCAGCCCCGCGCCGGGCACCGGCTTTGTCAAAGCCAAACTGGAAGCTGGCAAAACTGGCTATAGCAGCTTCTTCACTGATGTGTATACCTTCGTGTCCCCGACACCGTAGGTGTAATCCACATGGAGAAAACAATCATAATTGACGGGCGGGCGGTGCGTTTTAAGAGCACCGCCGCTTATTTGCTGCGCTACAAGGCCCAGTTCCAGCGCGATGCATTGAAAGATCTGCTCAAGCTGGAGAAAGCGATCAACGTCACGACGGGTGAACTGGAAAACTACGACGCACTCGACCTTGAGCTGTTCTATAACCTGATCTGGGTGATGGCCAAAACTGCGGACCCATCCATCCCGGAGCCTGAAGCATGGCTCGACCAGTTTAGCGAGTTCCCGCTGGACGAAGTCCTGCGCGAGACAGTCGACCTCCTGGCAGCCAGCCTGATGGGGACAAAAAAAAAGTAGAGGGCGGGAGCCACGAAGCTGGAGCTACTCCTGCCCTTACTACGGAAACCATCATGGTGGGGGCGCTACTGCGAGGTTTGACTCTGCAGGACTTTGAGACCCTCACGGTGGGGATGCTCGTTGACTACATCGGGACCTATAATGGTGCCAATATTCCACACGCAAGTTCCAGACACACAGAGCCGGTGAGAGCGCGGCCAGCCAGCCAGCAGGACTATGATCGCTTCTAAGCGCAGGGGGTGAAACTGTGACCAACAAACGCATACGTGGCATAACCATCGAAATTGGTGGGGACACGACTAAGCTTGGCGAGGCCCTCAAAGGCGTGGACAAAAGCGCGAAGGACATTTCCTCCGAACTGCGTCAGGTCGAAAGGTTACTAAAGTTAGACCCCCGCAACGTGGAACTCCTGACGCAAAGAAAGAAACTACTGGCCGAAGCGGTCAAAACCTCTGCCGAACGCCTGGACACCCTCCGGGAGGCNNCTTTCGCGAGGGCAAGATTGGCGAAGACCAGTACAGGGCTGTAACACGGGAAGTCATAGCGGCTGAGGCCGAACTCAAGGGGCTTGAGAAACAGCTGATAGAGGTAAACAACCGCTTCAAGCAAGCGGGAGAGGGCATCAGTAAGTTCGGGAAGGACACGGAGGCTCTGGGCAAGAAGCTCGCACCCGTCAGCGGTGCTGCCGCTGCCGCCCTTGCCGGCCTCGTAGGGTTAACCGTAAGATCGGCGGCTGCCGCAGATGAGTTAAACACCCTGGCCAAACAAACTGGGTTGTCTACGGACACCCTGCAAAGGTTCCGCTACGCCTCGGACCTTATAGACGTGCCGCTCGAGACACTCACCGGCAGCTTGACTAAGTTAACACGCACCATGGGCGCAGCACGAGACGGGAATAAACAGGCCATAACCACGTTCGAGCAGTTGGGCGTGGCCATCACTGATGAGACGGGGAAGCTCCGCACAAACGAAGCGGTCTTCCATGACGTGATTGCGGCTCTCGGAGGCGTGGAGAACGAAACAGAGCGAAACATCATGGCCATGACCCTGATGGGCAAATCCGCCCAGGACCTCAACCCGCTGATCCTTGGGGGTGCGGATGCACTGAAAAAGCTCGGCGATGAAGCGGCTGCGGCGGGGCTGATTCTCAGCCAGGAAACCTTGGACGGTCTCAATGACTTTAACGACGAGTTAGATAGAGCCAAGGCCCAGCTGGCCATGACCGGGGCGGTAGTCGGAGCGACCTTCGGTAAGGTGTTATTGCCCATGATCCAGGAGCTGGCCAGACGAGTGGAACAACTTGCCGCCTGGTTTCGCGGACTAGATGAAGGCACCGCCAGGGTTATCATTACGGTTCTGGCCGCGATAGCAGCCCTGGCCCCGCTTCTGATTATCATAGGTAAGGTGATCGGCGCCATCGGGGCCATTACCACCTCCATCGGTGCCTTAACGGCGGCAGCGGCTCTGGCCAAAGTGTCCGTCGGTGCCTTTATCGCCATGAAGGTCCTGCTCTTGGCCAAGGTCATTGCTGTCATTGCCATCATCGCGGCTTTGGTGGCGGGCATTGTGTGGCTGATCCGTAATTTTGACGATATAAAGGCGGCTGTGGCAGGATTTGTCGCTGACGCGGGGGCACGGATTACGGCCTTTGGACAGAGTGTGCGAGCCATATTCTCCGGCATCGCTGAGGGAATCCGGGAGCGACTGGCCTGGGCCAGAGATCGCGCCGGTGAAGTAATCCAGGCAATACGAGATAACACGATAGGTCGGCTGGAGGACATGGTAGCGCGAGTCCGTGAAATGATGGGCGGTATTGTGGAAGCCATAGCCGGGCCGATTCGCCGCGCCCGTGAAACGGTCACGGGCATTGTGGATGGCATTCGGGGTACGCTTAACAAACTTAATCCCTTTGCCAGGCAAAGCCCGTCTCTGGTCGACAACATCCGGGCGGGGGTCAAGGTTATCCAGGACGAATACGGCAAGTTGGAGGACTTGCAGATACGTGCTCCTTCAATCGGAGGCGCACAGCCGATCATGGCAGGCGCAGGTATGGCTGCCGGGGCAGCAACCGGTGCGGGGCCGTCAATCTATAATGCCCCGCTGGTAAATGTACAGAACATGACCGTCCGTAGTGACACAGATATCGACGCCATTAGCCGTCAGCTGCATCGCCATATCCAGACCAACACCAGGGCCAGGGGAGGAAGGTAAACATGGGCGGTTTTACTTTCGCCGGAGAGCATTCCTCCACGTACCATGTCCGATTGCTCAAATCGCCGCTATCGATCCTGCCAGGCACGCGGGATAAAATAATCACCCTGTCGGGTCGCCACGGTGCGCTGCGGATGCTGCCTGATTTAGGAGAGCGCCACCTGAGCCTCGAATGCTGGCTGGAGGCCGAGAGTATAACAGAGCTGCACGAGCGCGCGGAGCGTGTGCGTGCCTGGCTAAACCCGCTGCGGGGTGAGCAGCAGCTGATTCTGGACAGCGTACCAGAGAAGTACTACATGGCTGCTTACGCTGGTTGGGGTATGGGTGCGGAGATAGTTTCTCAGCAAGGGAAGTTTGCTCTGGACTTGGTGTGTGCTGACCCGTTCTCCTACGCTGTCGTCCCCGACATAGTAACGGTAACTACGTCATCCTACGCTCACAACCAACGCGGCTCTGCCCCGGCTGAGCCGTTATTCAGATTGCAGGGCACATCCCTTGGTGGCGCACAGCGGCTGACTGTGCAAGCGGGCACCCAAATTGTAAGTTACAGCGGGGCATTGGCCACAGGTGACTGGTTGGAAATTGACTGTGCGGCTAAAACTGCTGTGCGAGTGTCCGGGCAGACGCGGACTCGCGTCCTACATCTGCTCGAGAAGCCCATTTTCCCGCAACTTGCACCCGGATTCAATTCGCTCGTTGTTGCCGCAACAGGGGGTGCCTCGTGGTCCAGGCTGGAAGTGCACTGCCGCAACAGATGGTTGTAAGGAGGTGTTCTTATGGCGGANNTAAAAGATACCCAGTCGTGAGATTTATAGTGCGGATATATCCGGCATTCAGGACGCAATAAACAAAGTCGAGACAGTGCTAGACATGCATACATCCACCACCACCGACCATGAGTTGCAGGCCGTGTCCGATCAGGCTGAGCCTGCCATGCACCGTCGGATCTATGAAGGGACACTGAGGAACTGGCTGGAGACCCCGGCACCAATTGTCAGGCGGGGCGGCGATATCGTGCCGCTTGCGGAATATGTCCTCTATGCGGCACAGGGGATGGTGGTGTTTTCTCTGCAGCAGGCCAGTGATGCGGTCATAACGGCTGACTTCACCTACACGATAGCGAGCTCGCCGTTGTTGGATCACGCAGGTGCAGGTAGCGCCGTCCACGCGTTGGTGACCACTGAAGCAGCTGGCTTCATGTCTGCGACCGACAAACTGAGCCTTGATGCACTTGATTACCTGCGCTATCGGCGGGCAGGGCTGTATCATGCCGGTATTAACGCCTCTACGCTGGCAGGTCTTGCGACCTCCGCCAACAATCAGGACATGATGCCGTTTTATGTTCCGGTGACCCAGGCTTTTGATCGCATCGCCATCAATGTCACGTCCTTAGCCGCAGGAAACGCGAGGCTTGGTATCTATGCGGATACCGGCGCGGTGTATCCGGGAGAGCTTGTGCTCGATGCAGGGGTGGTAACAACGGGAACCGTCGGTATCCGGGCACTGACAATTAACCTAATACTCGCGCCGGGGCTATACTGGCTGGCTCGTCTGCAAGACGCGGCACCAGGTCTGCAGGGCCTATCTCCTGCAGGCATGCTTGCGCTGGGCAGCGAGGACTTAGGGGTCTCGGCCTGTACGGGATATCGGCTAGCCAGGCCTTACGCAGATGGGTTCCCCAGTTCATTCCCCTCAGGGGCACCGTACATCACCGGTTCCAGGCCAGCTGTGTTTCTGAGGAGTGTGTAAGATGTACAACACAGGCAGAGGATACAACGCTGGTGAGCGGTATAACATGCTGCCCGTACCGTGGCAGGCCCCAGCGTGGTTCACTCACGTGGGGCACGCACTGCCTGTGGTGGTCGACGGCCAATTGCGCCCTGTAGCTTTGCTCTCTAAGGCCCACGATATCTTTCTCCATGAGACGCTGGCGGGGGAAGATAGGCTGACGTTTGTTCTGCCCCATCCAGTGCCGGAGGAGTTTGTTGTCGACGCCACCTTGGACTTGGCGGGTAAGATTTATCGGGCCATGATCTTGAACCACAGGGAGGATGCACAGGGGCACCGGTTTGTGGAGGTTGAAGCGTGGGCGCTCTGGTACGACCTGAGCAAGCTCCCCACGCTCCCGGCGCAGGAATGGGTGAATGCGCTGGTGTCAGATATCCTGGCCTGTCTGCTGCCCGGTTCCGGCTGGACGGCGGGCACGGTGTCGGTTGCAGCACGGCGAAGCCTGCGCTGGAATGGCGGCAGTAACCGCCTGGAGTGTTTGCGCGAGCTGGAGCGCACCTTTAATGCAGAGATTGTCTGGGATACGGTGCGTCGCACCGTGTCAGTGGTAGCGGCAGGTGGCGCAGATACGGGCGTATTCTTCCTGAGAGGGAAAAACCTGCGCACGGCTGAAGCGGAGATAAGCATTGTTGAGACCGTGCATAGGCTGTACCCCCGCGGGCACCGGGGGATGACCATTGCCCTGGTTAATGGCGGTGTCCCCTATCTGGAGGTGCCAAGCCCGCATAACCCACCGCCGTCGGCCGTTTTACTCGCCGAATCCTTCACTGACCCGCACCAGCTCAAGGAGTATGCCGAAGCAGTCTTTGCCACAATGAACACGCCTCAAACCAGTTACATCTGCGGGATTGTGGACTTATCCATGCTCCCGGGTTATGAGGAAGACCGAGTTCGTGTAGGGGATGTTGTAACGGTTCATGATGAAACCGCGGGGATATCTATTAAGACCCGTGTGGTGCGGATGCGTTACAGCGTAGAGAAGCCGTGGGAGAGCGACATTGAACTGTCGACGGTTCGGGCAGATCTGTCGCAGGCGCTCAGCCAGGTGGCCCGCGCACTGGATGTTTTTGAAGCAGAGGAAAGCGTCCAGGCACGAGACATCGCTCAGCTCATGGTCTTTAACCACCTGCTAAACTCGCGTGCGAATGATGGGTTTGCCTATTGGGTCAACGATGGCTGGACGGTGGACAATACTCAAGGTTTCTCTGGGCCAGCCTCTTTCCGGGCGGTGGGCGCCCTCGGTGTATCTAAGACCCTTGCACAGACTGTCTGGCCAGCACATCGAGAGAATTATGTGCTCAGTTTGCGGGCGCAGACAGAAAACATCCTCTTAGGTGGGGGCGGCAAGGTAGGGATTGAGGTTGTGATGCATTACACAGACGGAACCAGCGAGACGCATTTCATATCACTAGTCTAGTTTGGGGGTGGTAAACGTGTCCTGGCAAGACGTAGTATTGCCAATCCCGGCCAGCAAGAGAGTGGCCAGAATAGACGTAAGGCTATGCATGGAAGACGCTCTAGGTGTAGTCCAGATGACTGACGTAATGCTCCAAGGTGGAGTCCTGCCCACTCTCTGGAGCGGTCATGCTTCAGAGATACGTTTCTCCTTTGAGCAGTAGCATGGAGAGAGTCTTCAAGGTCATCAGACCGCAGGAAAAAGAAAAGAGCATAACTAGAATCGATGTCAGGGCGGTCGTGCAAGACGCAACTGGGACTGTGAACCTGACGGATTTGATGCTACAGGACGGT
Organism: Firmicutes bacterium UBA2296; assembly: GCA_002345475.1. GTDB lineage: Bacteria > Bacillota > UBA994 > UBA994 > UBA994 > UBA2296. The sequence continues at coordinate 773 of DDWC01000004.1, read as the reverse complement.
GCGCAGGTGACAGGCCATGTTCCGGCCACGCGGGAAATGCTGATGAAACTCCGCGAGGATGGACAACCAGCAGCGCCCAAGCACTTTAACGCCCTAGTCCGCGGCTGCCAAACCCTGATCATCCCTAATAGAGGTGCATACTGGAGTGTGCCGATCGGGACCCCGGTGGTGACCACGGCCATAGATTTCACCGTACTGGCGAGGACTTCTGTTCCTGCTGGGATAAGGTTTTCACACGGCTACCGGACCAGGCAACTTTTGTATGACAATGCCTTGGCCAGCGGGGATGTGGTCGAGTTCTTGGCGAGTCGATACAGGGTCACCCATAACAGTGTACCGACCAGACACTACGCCGGGGTTCATCACCAAATCGCTGCAGGCAATTCACGCTTCAACGTTGATCTGGTAACTGAAGGAGTGCCGGGTAGACCGCAGCCAGCAGCGAGAGTCCTGATAGAGATACAGGAATGGGAACTGGCAGGCGGGGGGAAGCGGCTATGAGTAACTTGCGACAGCAGGGAAATGGCTTCATGTCATGGACCTTCCTGAAAACAGCACGCGCCATGCAAGAGTGGCTTGACCACCGCGATAAATTTACCCAAATGGGCCTGTTCGATTTTCTTATACCCGATGACACAGGCCGTATTATCGGCACAGTGCCACAAGCGGATTTAGACAGGGTATCGCGATGGCCTAACACCAGATACCTGCTGACCGTTCGCAATGACGGCATCCTTTCCCGCTTCAGGGCCATAGTAAACAACGCAAACGGG